>WFVK01000001.1 GCA_015491705.1 Nitrospirota bacterium
CCCCCAATCCCCTTAACTAGTTCATGTTGCGGAACGTCATTATCTGATCAACTCGCTGTCATTTCGAACGAAGTGAGAAATCTTAACCCGTCGCAATATAAAGATTTCTCCCGCTGGTCGAAATGACGCAAGCTCAGGATTAGTTTCAAAAATCAGCTTCCGCAACATGAACTAACTAACCTGAGGGGTAAGATTTCTTTTCGGATTTTAAAAGAATAATTCCATAGAGCCTGCGCATAAACTCCAATATAACTACGAAAGGCACGAAGAAAAGCATTATAAAATAACGAAGCAAACAGATTCTTCGTGATCTTCGTGTCCTTCGTGGTTGATAATAATTTGTAATATCCCGGGCTGAACCGTATCAAAGGACTATGAAATGTTCATGGTCTGCTTGTACAATTGACTATTTTACAAAATTAAACTTGTCCTCTCTCTGAGTTAACCTTAACGTTGCATAAACCGGCTGGAGAGCCCGCCGATGACCTCATGATACCGTTCGGTGAAGTAAGAGGAGGCATGCACGCGTGCTGAAAAGCAGCGGGCGAATATTTCCCTGTACCCTTTCTCCTTTTCAACATCCGGCCTTATGCCGTTCAGTACAGCGGGTATATCCCTGCCCAGGGAATGCCTCTTTGCAATCCCGCCTGAATTATAGGGCAGGAGTTCATAATATTCACAGCCTGCGCTTTTAATAAAATCCGCAACCCCTGTCAGGTTTCTTACTGTCGCCGTAATGCCCGGCACAAGGGGGACTCTCGGGATTATCCGAACATCCGGCATCCCGGCCAGCTTTTGAAAATTATCCAGTATCGTGATGTTGTCTCTGCCGGTATATTTTTCATGCTCATGCCGGTCGATAAACTTAATGTCGTAATATACTATGTCGATAAAGGGGAGAATCTCCGACCTGAACGCGCTGAGATCAAACATTCCGGACGTCTGAATTGCAATATGGATATTCTTTTTCTTCAGCTCCTTCATTACCGGCTTCAGGTAAGCGCCATGGAGAGCGGGCTCGCCCCCGGAGAAAGTCACACCGCCGCCTGAGGTCCCGTAAAAGATGAGGTCTTTCATGAGTATCTCAACGAGTTCGCGGGCAGGATAATATCTGCCGAGCAGTTCCACGGCCCCGGCAGGGCAAATGTCTGCGCATCTGCCGCAGGCGGAGCACCGCTGCCTCTTTATCCTCCGGTTGTCATGCATACTGACCGCCCCTTCGCTGCATATCCTCCGGCAGTCTCCGCACAGTATGCACCTGTCCGGATAAAAGGCGACCGCCGGGGCAGGGTCCATGGATTCGGGATTGTGGCACCAGATGCACGAAAGGGGGCATCCCTTGAGAAAGACCGTGGTCCTTATGCCGGGCCCGTCGTCAAGGGCAAAGCGGCGGATATTGAATATGAGGGGCTGTCCCGGTTTCATACTCATACGCTCCCTGTTGCCATTAACTGGAGACGCTTCGCCATATAGGCGAATTTGTACAGATAGTTGAGGTTGCCGCGGGGTGTTACATCCTGCCTGAGCATTGAGCCGAGGATGTCGGGCCTGGGTGAAATGAGATAGTTCAGGAGCACCCTGCCGTTTCTGAACTCTATCGTGATATGGGGATTATCGATTAATCTTTCGGATACCTCCATCCTGTTGTCTCTGAAAACCGCGGAAACGGTTATGCTCCTGTCCCTGCTTTTAAAGAGATACCTGCCGTTGAATCCCTCGATATTGCGCCTGAAGTCCCTGTAATTTACAAGAAAGACGAGACGCATGAGCTTTAACAATGTCTCCAGGAACTCCTCGGCGAATTCCGACTCCATGCACCTGAGCCACTTCTTCATCAGCCATTTGGCCCTGAGTTTCCGGAAAAATATAAAGTTCAGGAAATCATCCATCTGTTACCTCCCTTTTGGAAACCGACACCACCGAACCCTGCCCATTATTACTCATACGGCAGCATCGATTTGTGCGCCGCGGGAAACGGGTTTGCCCTGCCGGTCTCTATGTCGTATTCGGTCCTCGTGATTATCTCCTCCTTCATCGCATCGTTCAGGGCATTGAAGTATGCCGAGTAGCCCGATACCCTCACGAGGAGCTCGGGATATTTATCCGGGTTGTCCCTGGCATCGAGGAGGGTTTCATAAGACATTATATTAAACTGCACATGAAGGCCGCCGCTCCGGAAATACGCCTCCACAGCCGCGGCGAATCTTCCGAGGTCCTCCTCACCGGAAACAGAGGGATATTTCAGGTTGAGGGCCTCTCCCATGGGGATGCAGAGCCCGTCAAGGCCGCCTACCGTCCTGAGGCATGCGGCCAGGTCCCGGGCGGCCTGCGATACAGGGGTGATGCCGCTGGCGAATACCTCGTGGGCCTTTCTGCCGTTCGGAAGCGCGCCGGAGAGCTTTCCCTGGCCTGCATGATTGGTCGTTGTCCAGTAAGCCGGCCTGTATTTGCCCCCGCGGTAGTTTGTATGGCCCTGGTAGAAATCATACAGGAAGCGTATGAGGTTCTGCGAGTTTTTCACTGCAACAGGGTCTTCGGTGCCGTATTTGGGGGTCCGGTTGACAAGGTATGCATGCAGCTTTTCATATCCCCTGAAATCCGCCTTCAGGGCCCGGATGAGTTCGCCGAATGTGCATTTTCCGTCCATGAAGACCGCCTTTTCTATTGCATTGAGCGAGTCAACGGTGTCGGCAAACCCGATATGGGTGGCACCTGACGCATTATACATCGCTCCCCCGAATATAAGATCCTTCCCCTCTTCCATGGGTCCCTCGAAAAAGGCCGATAGCAGGGGCGTGGGATATATCTCCTGATGCACGAGTCCGAAGTATTCGTTTAGTTCAACGGCCTTCCCCATGAGCCAGGCAGCCTGTTTCTTAAACGCCTCCCAGAACTCTTCAAAGCTCCTGAAATCATCGGGGTCGCCGGTCACAGGCCCTATCTGTTCATCACCGACAACGGGCCTCCTGCCGTTGTAAAGGGCCAGCTCAAGCGCGGAGACAAGGTTGAATATTATGGAGCTTGAGGCATCATAGCTTCTGCCCGGGACGCCCATCTCCACGCAGCCGATTATACCGTAGTCCCGTGCATGCTCTGTCTTCACACCCTGGTTCTCAAGCGTCGCGATATCAACCACATCATTATGAAATGCGGGCACGGCCCTTGTGTTCACTATGACCTCGGCGACCCTGTCGCGGTACTCTCTGGTGTTTTTATCATAGTGATACCTCGCGTTCATACTGGGGTCCCTGAGTTTGAGAAGCTCCGTGACCCTGAGTATGATATACGTCAGCTCATTGACCGCATCTTCACCGTTTTCGTCCACCCCGCCCACTGTAACCGCCGGGACGGTGCCTGCTCCGCCCCAGAGCTCTTCAGCGGTCTCGGGCACGAGATTGGTGTTGTCGTTGAGCTTCAGCCAGAGACAGCTCATTATTTCAATTGCCTCTTTATGGGTCAGCGTCCCGTTATCAATACCCCTCTTATAATATTTATACAGCACCTGGTCGAGCCTCCCGGGGCTCATGGCCATATTGATGCTTTCCGCATGTATGCCCACCTGTATAATCCACAGGGAATTAACTGCCTCCCGGAAGGTGGTCGCTGGTTTTGCAGGCACCTTTGCGCATATTTCGGACATTGTCAGGAAATTCTGTTTCCTGAACGGGTCGTCCGTTTCCCCGGCAAGCTCAGCGGCCTTTCTGCTCAGGTTCCGTGCGTATGCGATAATGCCCTGAAGCGCTATCTGAACAGCCCGGTAAAACTCTATCTTCCGCCTCTTTTCGTCGGTGATGTCCCCGCTGTCCCGGATATGCCTCTCCCTCGAGGCCGCCTCTTCAATGATGAATTCCAGACCCCTGTCCAGCGCTACCGTGTAACCTGGAATGGTATGTGATATGGTGCCGGCCTTGCCTGCTATGAAAAAGACGAATTTTTCAAAGAGGCCCATGCACTCGGGATTGTTGTATTTTTTCCTGGTGTATTCGAGGATATTGCGCTCCATCCAGTAGGGATAAATCTCAAAGTTCAGTTCATCGGCCTCCTCGGGCGACAGCTTCAGCGGATTCTTTTTCCTGTCACTGATGGTATCCAGTTCGGGCCAGATCGTCATCCCTGTATATTCCGGGTACACAGGTGCGCCGAATGCCTTTGACGTGGTCGTGCCGGCGAGCAGGTTATCATCGAAAAAGAGCGGCTCTTTGCTGGAAAGGAAATAATTGACCGCCTTTGCATAGCGGATCTCCGCGGGCTCCTCATCAGTGGACATATTCTTCATATAATGCGTTAAATGCCTTGCGCGTTCAATACAGACCTCCGGCCTTATTTTGATCTGTGATTCCCTCAGCCTCCTTATCAGTTCAAGGTTGTCAAGCGAATACTCCCTGAGCCGGATATCCTTTAAAACATTAGACGCCATGCTGCCTCCTGTATGGTTTCCCGGTATAACCCGTTCACGGTTACCGGTTTACGGTTTTTAAATGCATTATCCTTACAGTTGCATAAAACCATCGCCCTCATGCCGGAGAGCCCGGCGGAAAAGCTTTATCTGCGATTCCCTGAGGAAATATTCAGCATGCATATCAACGTCTTTTGCAATTTCACTCCCCGTTACTTCCTGCAACAGAGACGTATTTCCAATATCCCATCGCTTTATAAAGGTTTTACGCCGGGCTCTCCAGCCGGTTTATGCAACGTTAAGGTTATCTGAATATTTAAAGGTTGTTGAGCTATCTTTGTGAGTTCCCCGAATAATTATCACAGCACATGAAGGTTCACGCCCATCTTCCTGAACAGTTTATCAAGACGCCCCATTGCAAATCTCTGATGCTCCTTTACCGACTCCTGGAACCGGAACCAGTCCGTCTTCTCCCTGTCCACCCCGTCCCTCCAGTAAAACTTGTCATGCAGCATTGTAAACATTGAGAGCAATCCGCTGTCGGAATCCTTCAGACCCCGCACCTTTGTTTCTATTGCAGCGTCAAACCATTCGGCTTCGTCAAACTCCTCCAGCCACGGGGCGATTTTATTGTAGCGGCTGATGCGTTCTTCGGTATACAACTTGCTGTTGCCTGAAAATGAGGGACCCATGGCCGTGATTAACTGACTGCACAAATCATCCCACGCAGCGCCGGCATTCCTGTTGAGACTCTCAAGGTACCCGCGGTATTTGCCGTAAATCCTTTCCGCGGCATCAATGTAACGCTCCGTATTGTCAATCTCATCATTAACGAGCCGGCAATCCTCCCACCTGTGGGCCGGCCAGTCGGGATGGCGTTCGGCATCCGCATGCCCTATATCCGGCTTCGGGTCCATTCCTATATTGTTGAAGTAGTCATACCAGCCCACGAAGTTCTGATGCGCCCATGTGTCGGCATAGGCATGTGTCGCAATGCCTATACGGTAGAGCCTCGTATCTTCCGGCGCCCTGAATGCCTCTGTCATCATGCTGTCGGCTGTCTCGTTGCCGGGGGTTGTGTTTAAAAGATGCATCTTGCCGTCAGTCCGGCAGGCCCTCTCATCCATGGGATCGCCGGGCACAAAGTGAAAGACAGGATATATCCTCATCAACTTCCTTTTCGGCTTGAGAATATTCATTGTCTGGGAGATATAATTCTCATACGGGCTTCCGCCCGAGCGGTCTTCGATCCTGAGGCATACATCGTTCTCGTCAACGTATTGCGATGCCGTTGCAATGGTCCCGGCCTCGGCCTCACTGAAACCCGCGGCCCTGGCAATTATTCCGGTCATGTAATAATGAAATTCAATATCCATCCCCTTCCCTCCCGTGTTTAATTTTTTATCATTATCCCCTTTGCAATATTATTGGTACGTGTCAAAGCCGATAAATTCCCTGACAGCATACCAGTCGTCATCCATGAGCATGAAGTATCCGAAATTTTCATACTGATAGACCGCCGGGTCCTTTGCCGGGTCATACCTGATTTCAGGTCTTGTGGAATAGAGGAGCTGCCCCAGGTACAGGCCGTCGGCTATCCTCACCAGTTCGTCTATGCAGAGATTGTCCGGTGTCATGGTGTGTAATTCCGGCCAGCGGTAGTTGAACTGCAGCACTTCCCGGCCCCCGTTTTCAGGGTTGATGGACCTGCTGCTGGCTGCAATAAAGTAAAAACTCTTGACATAAATGTCATCGCTTTTTTCCTTTTCATCCGGATATTCCACAATCATTCCCGTCCTGTCCAGGAGTTCTATAAACGCCGTCACCGGCAGGGACGGTCCGGGGTCCTTCCTGTAGGTATTGGCGCCGATGATAACCGGATTCATACCTTCATAATACCGGGCGCTGTCTCCTATATACTTCCTTATCCCCTCCGCGGATGAAGGTGTAAAGGTCTTGCCCGTCCATGGGGAAAACGGCCTGACGGCAGGGTATATGTCATTCAGGACGGTTCTGTCGAACTTTTTCAGGAAACCGCCGTTATTGAAAGAGACGACACCTCCGTGCAGAAAGCCGCTGATGCCGTCGGGCAGCTCTCCGCATTTAAATACATTGAGAAGCCTGTCAAAATACCGTTTCCTGTAACCGGGCACTTTCTGTATCCCCTCATAAATATCCCAGAGGTAATGGAGTATGGTCTC
>WFVK01000002.1 GCA_015491705.1 Nitrospirota bacterium
AGGTGATATGATATAATGAGTTTTTAGCGGAGTCAATATAAAAATTTAAATTAGTATATAATTTTTGCTTATCAAAGCGGTTGGCAGCACAAAAATTTCGTTAATTCAAAAGGTTAAGGCATCAAGAGAGCGAGGTGCAGGCCTGTGAATATCGAAAACCTCCTGCCCAGCGGGAAAAACGTTTTTTTTAGCAGACAAAAATACAGCGGCAGGCATCATCAACCTTACAGGTGCATAAAATTGGTGAGCCTGCCCCTCTGTGCAACTGTAAGGTCAACATTCCATTGCAGTCTGCTGGGCTTCCATGTAATCAAGTATCTTCTCGGGGTTGCAGGAGATGCACATATCTATCCCCTGGATTATCTGCATGTCCTCACATAACATGTAGGCCTTCTTCAGCTCATAATCCCTGACCCTGTTTATCACGAGTTTCTTCGGCCTGAGATATGCCTTGCCGCAGCTCATGCACAGCCATATGAAATTATCTTTGGCCTTCTCCAGACAACTGCCGCACACATAGACAAGTATGCCAGGCGCTACTTCCACATGCGTTGATGTGTATACATCCTTGCATATATTGCACTTACCGATGGAATCATTCATCCATTTCCCCCTTTCCTGGTTTTAAGTTTCCAGTTTTATTGAATACCTCTAATTTAGTTATCGGAAGACACAGCGGTTAACTTAACCTTAATCTTGTATAAAGCAGGCGGGAGAACCCACTGTAAAGCCTCCAGCCTCTCTCCCGCCCGCGGGCGCGATGTTTTTATGCAAGTGCAGGATTGATCGGCATAAACGGGCATGGCGGTCCCCCCCGAAAGGCTTCGCCTGCGATTCCATAGTCACGGTCGGTTGGGCTTTACATGGAGAATCCAGGCATTTTTTGCTTGACAAAGACAAAATTTGGGAATATAATACCAAATATGGAGGGTGTAAAACAGGCAATAGCTTCGACACTGGTGAGGTTGCTGAGGCCGCTCATGCGGGTACTGCTGAAAAACAACATATCTTACGGCACGTTTGCGGATATCGCAAGATGGGTTTACGTGGATGTCGCCGCGAGGGAGTTCAGGGTGCCCGGCAGGAAGCAGACCATATCCCGGATCGCCACGATCACCGGGCTTACCCGCAAGGAGGTCAAAAGGCTCAGGGAGATGGATGCAGTGGATGACCTTGGTGCCGCAGAGCGTTACAACCGGGCAGTGAGGGTGATAAGCGGTTGGCTGAAGGACCCGCGGTTCATTAACGGCAATGGGGAGCCCCGCATCCTGCCGTTTGACGGGGGTGCGGAGAGCTTCTCCGCTCTTGTTAAGGCATACAGCGGTGATGTGCCCCCGAGGGCCATTCTGGATGAGATGCGCAGGGCCGGCATCGTCGAGGTTGATGACAGGCAGGTGAGGCTTTTGAACAGGGGCTATATAGTCAGGAAAGGAGAGGTCGAGAAGTTCGGCATCATGGGCAGAGATGTAAGTGAATTCATATCCACGATACATCACAACATTACAAGCGCCCCCTCTGATGCCTTTTTCCAGAGAAAGGTCTCATATGACAATATCCCCGTCGAATTATACCCGGAGGTCAGGAGGCGCATCTCGGACATGGCGGCAGAGTTTGTAAGCGCCGTGGACAGGGTTATTTCAGAGTACGACAGGGATGTGAATCCGTCCGTGGAGGGGACGGGGCGGAAGAGACTGGGAATGGGAGTCTTTTATTTCGAGGAATAGTCAATGATAAATATTAAACGGCAATGGAGGGTTTTGGGCATGTCAAGATTAATGAAAGGCCTGATGGCAGTTGTATTTTTGCTGGCGGCAGGGCTCATAGGCTCGTGCAACGGTGGCGGTGGGGAGTTTGCCGGAGGCGGGATCAGCGGGACAGGGGTATACAACGGTGTCATAACGTCCTTCGGCAGTGTCTTTGTCAACGGGATTGAGTTCCATACCACCGGCGCTGCAATAACCGCCGATGATGCCGAAGTCACGGAAAACGACCTTGATGTGGGGATGAAGGTCAGGGTTGAGGCAGAGGGTACCACCGCCCTGAGCATAGAGTTTGACCCCGAGGTGAGAGGCCCGGTCCAGAGCATAGATACGGTGAACGACCGGATTGTCGTAATGGGGCAGACGGTGCTGATCGAAGGCACCACTATACTGAAAGGCTTCGGCAGCATATTGGATCTCGTTACTGGGGACACCGTGGCCGTGAGCGGATTTTTTGATGCCGCCGGCAATATAAGGGCCGTGTATATCGAGCTGAGGCCCACGGCATCTGGGGAGAAGGTCAAGGGCGTGGTATCGTCTCTTGATACCGTCTCGCGCAGGTTTGTTATAAACGGATTGTCAGTCGACTACAGTGGCGTGACCGGCCTCGCGGGGCTTCAGAACGGTGATTTCGTGGAAGTCAGGGGCTCCCTCCTGTCAGGTACGCTCGTTGCCTCGCATGTCGGTGTTGAGGAGCCCGTTGAAACCGCCCTCCCGGGCAGTGAGATGGCGGTAGAGGGCATCGTGACCTCCCTCTCTTCTGTCTACGACTTTGAGGTCAACGGCCTGCGGGTCTATACTGATGACCGCACGGTATATGAAAACGGCGTGCGAAGCGACGTTGTCGTGGATGTACTCATCGAGGTGGAGGGTACGGTTAACGACAACGGGGTGCTCGTGGCGGAAAAGGTCGAGTTCCTCTCCCATGAGGAGACCGGGGTACGGATCGAAGGGCCCGTCGCCGTGGTGGACCTCCAGAAATCAATGATTACTGTGCTGGGCATCGGGATCACGGTCAACAGCGGTACCATCTTCAATGACGAATCAAGCCTGCAGTTGAGGTCTTTTTCCCTCGGTGACATCAGCGCGGGTGACATGATCGAGGTCGGAGGTTTTGCCGACGGAAGCAGGGTTGTGGCGGTCAAGCTCGAGCGGGAGGATCCCTCGGAGCTGAAATATTCACTTACCGGGCCGGTCGATGCAGGCTCGGAGACACCAACGTCCTTTTCTGTACTCGGCGTACAGGTCGATGTCAGCGGGCCTGACGTCACCTACGAGGATGACAACGGCAATACCATGACGGCGGCCGAATTCTTTGCCGCTATAGACGACACCAAGGATCCCGGGGATATCGTTGAGGTGGGGGGGCTCTACCAGGGCGGCGTCTTTATCGCCGACGAGGTGGAGATAGAGAGAATAAACTGACTCTGCAGGTTGCAGAGAAATTTCAATGAGAAGAAAGGAGGACAGAGACATGAAAAATCTAATGGCAAGGAGGTTCAAAGTGCTGGTTCCGGCAGTGTTTCTGCTGGCGCTTGCAGGGCTCCTTTATTCGTGCGGAGGCAGCGGCGGCAGTGAAGGCACCACGTCTGCATCTCCTGCAGCCGGTGTCTACATCACTGATGATGTTACGGATGCTTATGGGCAGGTCATCGTGACCATCTATAAGGTGGAGTTTGTTAATGCCGCGGACAACTCGGTGGTTACGGCATTCGAGTCTGCTGAAGGGCTTACTTATGACCTGAGCGAACTGAGCGGCGTGCTCGAGAAGCTCGGCACACTGCCCGCGGGCAGCTACAGCGCCGTCCGTATCACGGTTGCAGAGGAATTGATACTCGTTGACAAAAACGGCGTGCAGATCAGCCCGAATCCCTCTTTCGGTGAGAATGCGTGGACCGCCTGCACCAGCGGCACATGCGTCATTAATATCCCCGGCGCTGCCAGCGTGGCGGCAACAGAGCGGGTGGTGCTCGATTTCGATCTCAAGCAGTTCGTGTAC
>WFVK01000003.1 GCA_015491705.1 Nitrospirota bacterium
ACTGCAATAAGATACGGCATAGAACAATCAAGGGGCAATACAGTGGTGATAATGGATACGGATTTCAACCACGACCCGTATGTAATCCCCCAACTTATTGAATTTCTTAAATATTATGACATAGTGATAGGCTCACGTTTTGTGTTCGGCGGAGGTATGGAGGACAGGCTGCGCTACTACCTGAGCCTTATATACACGACATGGCTGAGATTCTTCCTGGGAATACGGATAAAAGACAAACTGAGCGGATTCCTGTCGATGAGAAAGGAAAGGCTGGTTGAACTGGACATGGATTCGATCTTTTTCGGATACGGGGATTTCCTCATCCGACTCCTCCTTAAGGCGCAGAAAAGGGGATACCGCATACTGGAAGTTCCGACATTTTACGTGCTGCGCAGGTCCGGTGAAAGCAAGACGGATTTTTTTGAGGTGTTTTACAAATATACAAAATCAGCCGTTAAAATATTCTTTTCAAAGGACCGCTGGTGAGGTTAAGCGATTGACAAAGGCTGAAAAAATAAAATATTTCGATTCGGTAGCCGCTGAGAGGGACAGGTGGAAAAAAAGGGGGGCATATTATCACAGGGAGCTTGAAAGGTATCTGTCCTTTCTGGTTCCCCCGGGTTCATCCGTGCTCGAGATCGGATGCGGCACAGGGGGCCTGCTGGCGGCCCTGAAACCGGCCAGGGGGCTCGGCATTGATATAAGCCCGCGGATGGTTGAAATAGCAAGGGAAAAATTCCCTGATCTTCAGTTTGAAGTCGGAGACCTTGAGAACATTCAGATAAAAGAAAAGTTTGATTATGTGATTCTTGCCGAAACCATCGGCCATGTGGATGATATTCAGCTCGCCTTCAGGGAACTGCACAAAGTATGCCGCCCGGAGACAAGGGTGATTATAGTATACTACAATTACCTCTGGGAGCCGGTACTGAAATTTGCAGAGGCGGCCGGCCTCAGAATGAAACACCTGCTGCAGCACTGGCTTCCCATCGAGGACATCTCAAACCTGCTCGTCCTGAATGACTTTGAGGTAATAAAAAAAGGCCACCGTTTTCTGCTGCCCGTTCATATTCCCCTCATCTCAGCTTTCCTTAACAGGTTTCTCGTAACCATGCCATTTTTCTGGCGGCTTTCGCTGAACAAGGTGATAGTCGCGCGTCCGGTGGGACCAAGAAGACCACCGGAGGATGTAACATGCTCGGTCATAGTCCCCTGCCGTAATGAGAGGGGAAACATTGAGGATGCCGTATTGAGGATACCCGAAATGGGCAAACATACGGAGATTATTTTTGTTGAAGGCCATTCACGGGACGGGACACTGGAGGAGTGCAAGAGGGTAAGGGAAAGGTATCCCCGGAAGGATATAAAGGTGCTCGTTCAGGACGGAAAAGGGAAAGGTGATGCAGTCAGAAAAGGATTCTCACATGCCGGAAACGATGTGCTGATGATACTAGATGCGGATCTTACCGTGCCGCCTGAAGACCTCCCGAAATTCTTTAATGCCATTGTATCCGGTAAAGGCGAATTCATCAACGGATCGAGACTGGTTTACCAGATGGAAAAAGAGGCCATGCGCTTCCTGAACCTGATAGGGAACAAATTCTTCAGCCGGGCATTTACATATCTCCTTGAACAGCGCATAAGGGACACACTCTGCGGCACCAAGGTACTATGGAGAGAGGATTACATGAAGATACTGGAAGGCAGGGAATATTTCGGAGATTTCGATCCGTTCGGGGACTTTGATCTGCTCTTCGGCGCGGCCAAGCTCAACCTGAAGATAGTCGAAATCCCGGTGCGTTACCGCGAGAGGGCCTATGGAACAACACAGATCAGCCGCTTTATGCACGGCATCCTCCTTCTTAAAATGACACTCTTCGCCCTGAAAAAGATAAAGTTTATTTAGACCGTAATGATTAAACACCGCAACGCGCAAGGCAATATCTCCTGGCAGCAGCCCCTCCTCTGGATACTGCTCGGTTTCTTAATAACATATATACTTTTTTTCGTAAGCCCCGTATTCCTGGGTCCGGAGCACAAGATGCAGTTCAGGGAATATGTACCGTCATTGGACCCCATAGGTGCTGACCTGCAGCGGTTGATCGATCTGAGCCGGGCCGTACTCGTTGAGAAAGAACCCCTCGGGTTAAAGAAGGGCATGTGTATACCGCTTGAATGTCTCCTGTACTGGCCCTTGATCTACGTTGATCCATATAATGCGTATGTGATTGTAACCATACTGAATATAACGGCTTTCCTGTTCATTACGGTGGTATTCCCGGTGCTGATAACCAAAGACAGGAGGCTTTCCCCGGTGTTGATGCTGATACTGGTGACCGGACTCTTCTCGTATGGATTTCAGTTTGAACTGGAGAGGGGCCAGTCAAATCTCCTCGCTATGTTCCTCTGCCTTCTGGCTGTATACATGTTTCATTACCATTACCGGTTGCGATATGTTGCATACCTGCTTTTCTCGGTTTCCATACAGCTAAAGCTCTACCCTGGAATTTTTGTTGTGCTCTTTATAAAAGACTGGTCGGACTGGAAAGCCAATATCAGAAGGATAACGGGAATACTGGGTTTTACTTTTGCCTGTCTCTTCATTCTGGGCATAGATTATTTTGTTCTTTTCTACAATGCTATAAAGACTTACGCGGCAAATCCGAATGTTGTATGGAAAGGTAATTTTTCCATCAGGGGTTTCATATCCTATCTGTCCACCATAGAATATAAATTGCCGGGATGGGCGCTCTGGATAACCAGCAACTCTGTGCTTGTCCAGTCCTTACTGCTCATATCGGTCATCGTTTGTCTGGGGCTTGTCATGATGAGGGCCTATTTACTGAAAGAAGGCGGTATAAACCCCTATGTCCTGCTGGCGTGTACTATCGGCGCTCTTCTCATACCATCCGACAGTCATGAATACAAGCTGTCGATTCTTGCCGGTCCGGTTGCCATCTTTCTTAATGATGTGAATATATTGAGCTCCGGCGCATGTAGGCGCATACTCTCGATCCTGCTGGTAACTGTAATATCCGTATTCTATTCTTCGACACTGTTTTCATATGTTTACAAGCCGTTTTTATTAAAAAGCAATCTTCCGGTATTGTATGTTATATTGATTGCCTGCACACTCTTTTACATGATAAAAAGACCGGTTGCCGATTAACTTCAGACTTAAATAAAGAGTGAAATCTTATGGCGCAAAAAAATCCGTGCGTAAAATTAACGACACTGTTATCATTGATATTCTTTTTTTCGGGGTTTGCCGCCCTGATGTACCAGGTATCCTGGCAGCGGCTTCTGACAGTGCATTACGGCGTGGGTGCGGTTTCGATCACACTTATAGTGAGTGTATACATGTTCGGCATGGGAATAGGCTCATTGTTCGGGGGATTCCTGGCCGAGCGCATAAAAAATAAAATTCTCCTGTACTTTATAGTGGAGCTTTCAATAGGCTTTTTCGGGTTAATAAGCCTCTCTTTCCTGGATTTCCTGGGCCGCTACACCGCGGGAAGCAGCTATATCCTGTCATTCTTCTATATGTTCTTGTTCCTGAGCCTGCCGACATTATTAATGGGCGTCACCCTCCCCCTGCTTACAAAAATATTCAACAGCCTGGTACAGGATTTCCTCAGGACCGTCAGTATACTGTATTTTCTCAACACACTGGGGGCCGCCGTCGGCGCTGTATTCGCCAGTTACGCTGTCATTTCCTTTTTCGGACTTGATACCGCCGTCTACTTTGCCGTCATAATCAATTTCATCCTGGCCGCACTTATCTTTCTTGCAAAATACTATCCGGAAGTCAAGCCGGTACGGAAAACAGGGCATGAGGCGCCCCTGCAGGATAACCGCGACGGTGTTTTCGGCAGGGTTGCATACCTGCTGGTCTTTGTTACGGGGTTTCTTGCCATCGGCTACGAGATTGCGTGGTTCAGGGTTATCGGAATCCTGGTGAAGGCATCGCCATATGCCTTCTCCAGCATACTGTCGGTTTACCTGCTGGGAATCGCCGTCGGCAGCTTGGTTATG
>WFVK01000004.1 GCA_015491705.1 Nitrospirota bacterium
ACACAAGCGTGATTTATAAAGCCCCATAACAGTAGAAGATAGAAATGCCCGAATCTGCTGGTTGAAATAGAAGCACGAAAAAAAGACCAACCAAAGAAAGGGGCATTTCAAGTAAACCGAATAATTAAACGTAAGTATAGCAAAATAATCAGGAATCGTAAACAGAGAATAGATCGTCGATTGGGAAGGAAGCAATGGGAGAATCAGACGGAGCCTATAATGAAGGGGAGCAGGGCAGGGAATTTTACCCCCTAATCAGACTCACCGTCCCATGCTCCCAGTTCCGGAGCGTTGCTTCGGCAACGCTATTATTTCTCCGACTACTGCTTGGGTCAATCCGAGATCAAGCCGTTTTTTCCGCATATGGTTCCCGATCGTGACCAGTTCGCATGGATAACCTTCGGGCAGCTCTCCCGGCCTCGAAAGTACCGGGGAATACCCGGGTGACTTGGAAAACGTGTCCAACCCCCGGGCGATTGCGACGTGTAAGGCAATTCGTAGAATATTCTCTTTATTACAAATTTCCTCAATGCCATGGTGGAAGCACGGACATTAATGCTGCATAAAAAAGTCGTCACGCTCTATTCATCTTCATCCTTATCCTTGTAAGCCCTCTTTCTGATCAGGACCTTTATGAAACCATATATCAGGAAAAGCGCCCCCACCGCGAAAATCACCTCGTAGATGCGGCTGCTGAAATACACGAACCATGTGAATCTCCTCTTCAGATAGTCATGCCATTCTGTCTCGAGGTCATTCAGCGGGACCGACATCTCCCTGATGACGGCGGTATTTATACGGTCGCCCTCGCGTAAATTGTTCAATATCCCGAGCATGCCCTTTGTGCCGGATTTCTTTATGATATATTCAACGAAACTCCTGCTTTCCTCATAAGACAGGCGCAGAAGCTGCGCGTCGTCCGGAAATCCTGATGCCAGGGCCCTGATCGGTATGAGCTTCCCGGAGAGTACCGCCTTTTCCAGTCCTGCCCGGCCCCTGCCGGTTAATATCTCCGCCATGCCGCCGCTGACCCATTGGGCGATGCCCTCATCGAGCCACCGCGGCAGCTCTCCTCCTCCCACATAGTCATGAAGCAGCAGGTGGGACAGTTCATGCTTCAGCGTCACCTTCAGTGAGTAGGGGTATCTCTTCATTTCCGAGTTGTCGATGATGATGAGATTCTTTCCTGGTATGGCCACGGCAACGACAAGCCTGTTGCCTGCAATCCTCAGAAATCTCTCCCTGTCGCTCATCAGGATGACCTCTGGAATAAAATCTATCCCTGACCGCAGAGCCGTCCCGAGCTCTTTTCTGGCTGAAGGATAAATCCCCGCAACCTCCATGGCAACGCTCTTCAGTGGTTTTTCAAACCTGACAATGACCCCGTTGCTCCGGATGACATCCGTGCCCGCGGCGGCAGGCTGTGCAGAAAAGACGGAGATGACGGCAAGGAGTATGGAGAATTTATATAGCAGTCGCATAGAGATACCGCCTCCGGGACAGGAGGGCCGCCGTAAAACCGTTATCCATGGTGAATGTCTCCTACGATTACACACAGCCGCCCGTCCATTTCAGTGACGTGAACCTCGGTGTTGTATATCCGGCCGAGTTTCTCCGGCGTCAGCATCTCGCGGGGCGTGCCGATAACGACCTCTCCGGTGTCCATGTAGATCACCCTGTCGATGAGGGAATAAACCGGGTTTATGTCGTGAGTGACGAAAAAGATGGTCAGGTTGCGTTCCCTGTGCATCCTGTTCAGGAGACCGATGATCTCTCTCTGCGCCTTTACATCCACTGCGGCGGTCGGTTCATCAAGGAGCAGTATGCGGGGGTCGGCGGCCAGCGCCCTGGCGATCAGGACCCGCTGGCGCTGGCCCCCGGAAAGATGTGAAAGAGGGGCATGCATGAGATTTTCCAGCCCTGCGTCGGCCACGGCCTGCACGGCCCTGTCACGGTCTGTGCGTGAGGGCCGCCTGAACAGGCCTATACACGCATATCTTCCCATCATGACTGCATCCAATACCGTGGCAGGGAAGGATATGTCCAGTGTCTCCCTCTGAGGCACATATCCGATCCGCTTCCGGGCCTCATCAGGGGCCAGCCCCATGATCCCGATCCTGCCTGAAACAGGTTTTATCAGGCCGGTCAGCGACTTGAGGAGTGTGGTCTTGCCGCAGCCGTTGGGTCCGATTATACCGATGGCCTCACCCTCTGAAATAATCAGGTTTATATTGCGCAGTACGGGTTTCTCACCGTATCCGAGTGTGACATTGTCAAAGACAATATGTGCCTGATCTTTCTCACGCTGGTGTTTCATTTGCGGAGTGCCCTGATTATCCTGCGCGTGTCTTCAGCAAGCATTTCCACGTACGTGCCGGTTCCGGGCAGCGATCCTGTCAGGTCTGCGAGCATTACCACCTCACCGCCCGTCTCCCGGGCTATCATATCGGGAAGGCGGCGCGGGAACTGGGGTACAGTAAGGATCAGCCTGATCCCCTTTTTGCGCATGAGATAGATAATATCACGCAGGTGGCGGCCTGACGGCTCCCTGCCGGGAATGCTGATAATGTTTCCGGCCTCCTCAATGCCGTAATGCCCCAGGTAATAGGAAAATGCCGGCACCGCTGTGATTACCGCCGTACCCGAAAAGGGCGCCAGTTCATTCCTGATCCTGCGGTCGAGTTTTTGCAGATGTTCATCATAACGGGCTGCATTGCGGCGGTAAATCTTTGAACGGGACGGATCTGCACGGATCATTCCCTGCAGGATGGCTGCAACCATGCGCCTTGCGTTATCTATATTCATCCAGACATGGGGATTGCCGGGGATGAGTTCGCAGTCACGTGAGGCCGTAACCTGCAGAAGGTGCGGATTGCCGGCATTTTCCACCAGTCTCTCCGCCCATGTCTCGAGACCCGATCCCACCCGGATAAATACATCCGCTTGTGCAAGGGATTTTATGTCGCTTGCCCGCGGCCCGTAGGTATGGGGATTTTCCATGCCCGTGATAACAGACCTGACAGAGACGAAGTCACCGCCGATGTTGCGCACAAAATCCGCAAGCACGGGGATTGTGACCACCACCTTAAGCCTGCCGCCTGTTGTCCCCCCGGAAGCTGCCGGCCCTGAAACAAGGCAGAAGAGTAATATTATGACAGACACATATCTCAAAGGCTTCATCTTATA
>WFVK01000005.1 GCA_015491705.1 Nitrospirota bacterium
ATTTTCTCGACATCTACTATGAAGGCGCAGGTATATTAACCTCGGAGCAGGATTTCTACGACCTTGCTCTCGCATATCTCCAGAAGGCCGGGGCACAGAATGTCCTGCACAGCGAGATATTCTGCGACCCGCAGACACACACGCTGCGGGGCGTTGAATTTTCAACGGTCATTGAGGGAATCCACAGGGCCATAACAGACGCGGCCGTACAGTCGGGCATATCCGCAAAATTAATAATCTGCTTTCTCAGGCATCTCGATGAATCCGCCGCCATGGAAACGCTTGAAGAGGCCCTCGCCTTCAAAGACCGGATAACCGCCGTAGGGCTGGACTCCACGGAGATGGGCCATCCCCCGTCAAAGTTCCGGAGGGTGTTCGAGCGGGCGCGGAGGGAAGGCTTTCTGACAGTGGCTCACGCGGGCGAGGAAGGACCGGCGGAATATATACGTCAGGCCCTGGACCTGCTGAAGGTCTCCCGCATAGACCACGGGATCCGCTGTCTTGATGACATCGCCCTGACAGAAGAACTGGCGCGCCGGCGCATACCACTGACCGTATGCCCCCTGTCAAACCTCAGGCTCAGGGTAACGGAGACCTTGCAGGCCCATCCCGTCAGGGAAATGATGCAGAGAGGGCTCATGGTTACAATAAATTCAGATGACCCGGCCTATTTCGGCGGTTATGTAAACGAGAATTACATCGCCGTTGCCAGGACCTTCGGTATGACGAAAGAGGATATCGGCAGGCTTGCAAAAAATTCCTTCAGGGCCGCATTTCTGAATAAAGAGGAAAAAGATAAAATGCTCGCAAAAGTGGATGAGTATGTGAAGCGCTGCGGGTAGTCGAAAAAAATGAACGGTGCAGAAAAAACGCCCGTCATCAACGGCAAGACCCCGATAATCGTAAGAGATCTATTTCTCAATATGTGCCCTCCCCTGTCGTTTTTTGACAGAAGGTTGTTGATATGCTAAATTTGAGTAGACACTGTATGAAGGGAGATGGCATGCATGAAACAGGCGGAGGCAAAAAATACCTTTAACCTTCTTCACAAAATAGAAACTATAGAGAAGGAAATACTGGACCTGAAATTATCGGTACTCAAAAGACTCACCCCCACAGGTAAAAAGATTGTATCTCTAAAGGGAATCCTCAAGGGTGTAAATATTACGGAAAAAGATATCAACTCCGTCCGTAAATCTCTCTACAGCAAAACAGCGATATAGCGTTCCCGTGAACTTTCTGACTGATACACATGCCATGCTCTGGTGGTTTACCGACAGTCCGAGGATAAGTCCCGGGGCAGCAGAGATTTTTGAAAAGTGCGAACACGGCGAAAATATTATATTTGTCCCCTCGATTGTCATAGCGGAAGCATTGAGCATCTTCGATAAAAAACGCATATCCTTCGACTTCGAAAACCTTATAGAGAAAATAAACGACAGTGAAAATTTCATACTCATTCCTCTCGATTATCCTGTGTTACGGAAAATGACCGAACTGAGGGACATCCCTGAACTGCATGACAAAATAATCGCCTCAACTGCAAAGTACCTTGACCTCCCAGTTATTACAAAAGATAAAACCCTTCATAATCTTTCTCACATAAAAACCATCTGGTAATAAAACACATTTTGCTGTTCCATCCGACCGCTCCATATGCCTGAGACGGTGAAGGTCGTCATTACCGGCATGTCACGGCAGATACCTAATGAAACGCCCGTCATCAACGGCAAGACTGTGTCGGCGTAATCCCGTATTTCCTGTTCCTTGATGCCGGCGGCTTTTTCGGTTATCATACGCGTGGCAGACTCCTTATTCGATTTGTGAACATCTGTTCTTGGTTGATATGAAAAAATGAGACTGATAAGAATATGTTTCCTGCTTGTTATATTTACGGGGTTTTTTATTGAAGGATACGCTGATGCCGGAGACTTTAAAATGGGTGTATACAGCGGGTATGGGACTATCACGCTGAACGAAGAGGAAGATTATCCCGGCAATAAACTTGAATCAAAATATACAACTCCAACCGTTCTTTTAGGTGGATCGGCCGAATATACCTTCCGGAAATTTGAGAATCTGTTTGCCGGGGTTGAGGTGAAGTGGGTCGTTGGAGTAAAGGATGAGGAGCAAAGCCGGCGTGATGGTGTCAAGGTTCAGAGCAATAACCTGGAGATATTCGGGCAGTTCTATGACCTTAGAATTGGTTACAAAAACAGTCTTGATAATTTCCATTACAGGTTGTATTTATC
>WFVK01000006.1 GCA_015491705.1 Nitrospirota bacterium
GATGATCACCACCACCATCATCTCTATGAGGGTGAACCCGGCGGTTGCGTCAGGTTTCTCAGTGTTTCCCGGCATTGATTCAGACCTCCTGTCTCCGTCACCCGGCATCATTTAATTATAACGCGATTGTATCTTAATAATACAATATATCTCAATGTCGCCACTGCGGTATGAGGTGAGGAAGAAAAACCTCGCCTTATAACACTGGACCCGGCGGTTTTGGTATTTTTGATCAAACTCGGATAATATATGAAGGAGGAGAAATGATATAACAGGTCGGTATCGATGAGAAACAGGCGGCCTTTCAGGGTCAGGAAAGACAGTACAAAGCCGGTTGCAGATATTGTAAAGGAACTGAAGGGGGACCGCTCCGTGTCCGGCGACTACCGGCGGCGGTCACTGGAAATCCACGGCCTCATCTGTGCGAAATGCGGGAGGGAGTTTGATCTCAGCAACCGGCATCTTCTGACAGTACACCACAGGGACGGAAACCGCGGCAACAATCCACCCGACGGGTCGAACTGGGAAAATCTCTGCGTATATTGTCATGACGACGAACACAGCAGGGATATTCTCGGGGACTATTTCAGTTCCGGCAGGAGAGAATAGTTTAATCTGTTATGGAGATAAACTATACTGCCATTATCGGCCTGATTGCCGGAATCTGTACAACCGCATCTTTTCTGCCGCAGGTGATCAAAACCATGCGGACAAAAGAAACAAAGGATCTTTCTGTGACAATGTATCTCGTCCTGGCGGCGGGCATCTTCCTGTGGATAATTTACGGGATACTGATAGAATCTCTGCCCGTGATTTCAGCGAATGCGGTTTCTTTCGTGCTTGCAATCATTATACTGATTCTCAAAATCAGGTACGGCTGAGCAGCCCTTAATGTGCCGCACTTAACCTTAACGACCGGGGACTCTGCTCACCGGGCGGCAATTCCGCCCTTAATCTTCGCCCACGTATCCCTCAGGGTCACCGTCCTGTTGAACACCGGTCTTCCGGGCGCCGAATCAGGGTCGGCACAGAAATATCCGACCCTCTCAAACTGGTACCGGCTCCCCGGCGGGGCATCCGACAGGGACGGTTCAACACGGCAGGACCGCAGCGTCTCCAGCGAATCCGGATTCAGATGCGCACTCAGGTCGTCGCCGATCTCCCCGGGGTCGGCGGTTGCAAACAAATGGCTGTAGAGGCGCACTTCCGCAGTGACTGCATGCAGGGCCGACACCCAGTGAAGCGTTGCCCTGACCTTCCTGCCGTCGGGCGAATCACCGCCGCGCGTCCGCGGGTCATATGTGCAGTGCACTTCGGTTATATCGCCTGTGCGTTCGTCCTTTACCACACCGGTACATGTAATGAAATACGCATAGCGCAGCCTCACCTCACGGCCGGGCGACAGGCGGTAGAACTTCGCTGGGGGCTCCTCCATGAAGTCGTCCCGCTCTATGTATAAAACACGTGAAAACGGGACCTTCCTTGTCCCCGCCCCTGGATCTTCGGGGTTGTTTACTGCATCAAGTTCTTCCACCTGATCTTCGGGATAGTTGACTATAACAACCTTCAGCGGACGCAGCACGGCCATCACCCTCGGGGCCGTCCTGTTTAAATCCTCCCGGATGCAGTGCTCAAGCAGGGCGATGTCAACCACGCTGTCCCTCCTGGCCACGCCTATGCGCTCACAGAAATTCCTTATCGACGCAGGGGTGAAGCCCCGCCTCCTCAGGCCGGATATCGTGGGCATCCGCGGATCATCCCATCCCCGGACATGGCCTTCTTCCACGAGCTTCAGGAGCTTTCTCTTGCTCATGACCGTATGGCTGAGGTTTAAACGTGCAAATTCAATCTGCTGCGGATGGAATATACCGAGCTTGTCAAGAAACCAGTCATACAGGGGGCGGTGGTCTTCAAATTCGAGGGTGCAGAGGGAGTGCGTAATCCCTTCGATGGAATCCGAGATGCAGTGGGCGAAGTCGTACATGGGATAAATGCACCACTTGTCCCCTGTCCTGTGATGGGCAGTGTGCTGTATGCGGTAAATAACGGGATCCCGCATGTTGATATTGCCTGCGGACATGTCGATCTTTGCGCGGAGCGTGCGTGAGCCGTCCCCGAATTCGCCCGCCCTCATGCGCTCGAAGAGATCGAGGTTTTCTTCCACCGTCCGGTTGCGGTACGGACTTTCCCTGCCGGGGGAGGTCAACGTCCCCCTGTACCGCCTGATTTCTTCGGCGCTCAGGTCGCAGACATACGCCAGGCCGGCCCTGATCAGCTCAACGGCATACCGGTACAGTTGTTCAAAGTAATCCGATGCAAAAAAGAGCCGGTCCCCCCACTCAAACCCGAGCCACCTGACATCCGATTTGATCGACTCCACATACTCGGCTTCTTCCCTGCTCGGGTTGGTGTCATCAAACCGCAGGTTGCAGAGACCGTTGAATTCACGGGCCACGCCGAAATTCAGGCAGATGGACTTTGCATGCCCGATATGCAGGTAACCGTTCGGCTCGGGCGGGAAACGCGTATGGACACGCCCGCTGTTCCTGCCGGCCTTTATATCCTCCCTGATGATATGACGTATAAAGTCTGATGTATGTCTGAAGGCATCTCCGCTCATATGCACGTCTCCTTTCGTTATCCCCTATCACCCGCGCAGGGGCAGGGATTATGAGACAATTTTACATGAAGGCAGCATAAATTCTCCATATAACTCGCGGAAAGTCATTATCTGATCAACCCGCTGTCATTTCGAACGAAGTGAGAAATCTTGACTCGTCGCAATATAAAGATTTCTCCCGCTGGTCGAAATGACGCAAGCTCAGGAGTCGCGGAAAGTCATTATCTGATCAACCCGCTGTCATTTCGAACGAAGTGAGAAATCTTGACTCGCCGCAATATAAAGATTTCTCCCGCTGGTCGAAATGACGCAAGCTCAGGA
>WFVK01000007.1 GCA_015491705.1 Nitrospirota bacterium
GGGCTGACTTCAATATAAACAGGTGCGATGACCCTCCCGGCCTGCCACTCGCTGAGCCTGTCGAGATGCCAGAGCAATTTATGGCCGTCGATCAGGTAGTTCCCCATTCCTTCACCGTATCTTCCTTACGCTTATCCTCTTTCCCCTGCAGCGGCATAAAGATATTGCCAGCCTGCCCTGCAACGTTAAGGTTGTTGTTTTTCACCGGACTCCCTATATTTCTTATTTCAACGCTTGTATGCCCGAATACCTGAAACCTGTTTGTCTTGACCTTTACATCACAGGGATTGCAATCCCCGTAAAAATCACACGGCCTGAATTCCTCGATCATGTCTTCATTGAAATCATCGTCAAGTATATGGGCAAAAGGATTTCTTCCCCTGTAAAGGTCGGCATGGCACTTGTAAACAAACCCTGCGGGATCCACGATTATCTCCGTAGTTCTGCATTCACAGTGCCTCATCATATCCCCGCACACGGAGCCTTCATACCTGAATGTCCCGTAGAGCCTGCCTTCCCATTCCCCGAGAAATTCCTTTGTCCTGAAATCTATGCCGAGCTTTGTGCATCTTTCCTTTGTCTGAAGTATATGGTCTCTGATGGATGGATGTTCAATACCGTAGATACCCACCCTGAAGCCGGCATCCCGGAGTTTGAATGCCTTTGACATGAGTTCTTCAATATTATTCTGCCCCGGGTGATAACTGACCCTTATGGCCGCATACGGTGCTTCCCTTGTAAATCTCCATGGCGGAACTTTTTTTATGAATTCATCCACATCAAACATCATGTTTGTCAGCAAATCCATCTTTATGTCTTCCCTTACCTCATTGACAAAGCGGTAAAAGCCGCTGTAAAGTGTTGCCTCGCCGCCCTGCAGCGAAAGGGGCAGGTCATCCCTCAGAACCAGGCGGTTCGCCGCCTTTATCCATTCATCGACTTCCATATGTTTCCGGCCCGTTCTCTTATATCCCGGCCCCCCGTTGTGCAGGTTGATGCAGTACGGGCACCTCAGGTTGCAGGAGAGGGTAAGGAAGAATGCAACGTAATTATGGTGCTGCTTCGGTTTAATATACGGCAGTGTCTCCGGCATCGCCTTTATCCTCATTTCCTGACTGCAATAAGTTCATCTCTTTTAAAGTCCCTATCGGCTCTCTTCCCTATCACCATGTCCCACTCCATGGGGCTGATTCCCGTGCCGGGTCTCTTGGCGGTTATAACACCTTCGGAAAGAATCTCCCCCTTTTTTATATCTTTTGATGCAACTATGCTCTTGCGGGCCGCGGCCCTGTTTTTCTTTTCAGAAGGCGCAGGTCTTTTGATTCCGTCGCCGAGGGCCTTCTCAATATTTCTTACGGCCCTGACCATGGCCTTAAGCTCATGCGGTTCCAGTGATGCGCGGTGGTCGGGCCCGGGCATGTCTTTATCGAGGGTGAAATGTTTTTCTATGACGGATGCCCCGAGTGCAACCGCTGCAACGGCCACCTCTATGCCCGCGGTATGGTCCGAGTAACCCACTTTCACCTTAAATGCCTCCCTGATGGCCTGCATGGCCGACAGGTTTACATCTTCAAAGGGGGTCGGATATTCTGTGTTGCAGTGTAAGACCGTGATATCATTCCTTGGAGTCCCTGCGCCTGTCAGGACATCAAGGGCGTCTTCTATTTCACCAAGATCGGCCATGCCGGTCGACATGATTATCTTCTTCCCTGAGCTTCCCATCTTTCTCAGGTACGGCAGGTTGGTGATCTCACCGGATGGAATCTTGAATATTTCAAGTCCCAGCTCATTCAGCAAATCGATACTGTCAAGATCAAACGCGGCGGACAGGAATACAATCCCTCTTTCCCTGCTGTAACCGGCCAGTTCCCTGAAGGCGCCGGCACCCAGCTCCAGTCTCCTGAGCATTTCGTACTGCCGTTCATCAGCGGCGGTTGCGGCGGTTTGATATGCGGCCTTCGGCGCATAACTGCTTGCGAGGTCCTCGGCCTTAAACGTCTGGAACTTTACGGCATCCGCGCCTGAATCCGCTGCTGCATCAACCAGCCTCATGGCGGTCTGCATATCGCCATTGTGATTTACGCCTGCTTCAGCGATGATAAAGGTCTTCATCCTGCCGCCGACCCCCTCACGAGTGTTCCGTCGGCCACGTCCCTCAGTACCACCGATCCCGCGCCCACAACCGTGTCCCTTCCGACGGTTATCCCCTGTATGACGGTTGCAGAGGCGCCGATAAAGGAATTCTCACCTATAACGCTGCCTCCGATTACGACTGCCCCGGGACATACATGGACATTTCCGCCTATTGTGCAGTCATGCTCGATTATTGCGCCCGTATTTATAATGGTGTTTTCACCGATCGTGCTTCCCGCCTGTATAATCGCACCCGCCATTATCTGCACGCCTTCGGAAATATACGTGCCAGCCCCTGATACAACCGCCCTCGGATGAATCAGGCAGGGCACCTGAAAATTCAGGCTTTTAGCCAGTGCATAAAGGTGTTTTCTTTTACCATTGTCCCTGATGCTTCCGACCGCAATGCATGCGTTATTTATCCCTCCCGCAGCCAGGGCCGGGAGCATGTCATCATCGCCCAGAACAGGAATCCCCGAGACACCGGAGCCCGGCTCAAGCTGCGGGTCCAGAATTCCCGCGATCTCATATTCTCCATTCATCCGTATCAGTTCCGACAGGACCTTTGCATGCCCGCCGCCGCCCAGGAGAATGATTTTTTTCTTTGCCTTCATAACAAAACCCTGTACTTCCCGCGCCCCGGCTGCTTATCTTACAGCGGCATTAAAATACCGGTAGAGCGGGGCGCGGCGCTCCGCCGGAAAAGTTTTATCTGCGATTCCCTTAAAACGCCGCAGACATATTCGATATCCTCCGGGCTGTTAAGGGTCGAACACGGCAGGCATATTCCCCTTTCATAGATGTAACGTGAATTGCCGCGGTCTATGAACCGGCAGCCCCTGTAGGGGGGCAACTCACTGACAGGCGGGAAAATCCTTCTCGTCGGTACACCGCTCTCTTTCAGCACTGCCTGCCACTGTCTTCTTGCCGCTGCATCGCCGGCAATTATGCACGTAAACCAGCATGAACTCTCCGCCCCCCGGTATTCTTCCTGGAAACGGATGCCGGCGATATCGCCGAGGGCATCTCTATATGCCTTGTTGAATGCCTTCTTTCTGGCAAGGAACTCTTCCAGTCTCTCAAACTGTGCAAGTCCGACAGCAGCCTGGAGGTTTGTCATCCTGTAATTAAATCCGATCTCCGGGTGGCATCCCTGCCCGTCCCTCGCCTGGTTAATGAGAAATTCAATGTGATTCAGGCGCTGTAAATCCTTCCCTGTCACCATTCCCCCGCCGCCTGTGGTTATCGTCTTGTTGCCGTTAAAACTGAAACACCCGAGGTCGCCCAGCGTGCCGGTGAAAGCACCTTTGTATCTGGCGCCCAGACTTTCCGCTGCATCCTCAATGACGCAAAGGCCGTATTTTTCCGCGATGCGGCTGATTTCATCCATGTCACACGGATTACCGTACAGGTGAACAGGTATGATCGCCCTTGTTTTATCAGTTACAGCCTCTTCAACTGCGCAGGGGTCCATGTTCCATGTCTGAATATCCACATCCACGAACACGGGGGTCGCCCCTGCGTATACAACCGGGTTTACAGTCGCTACAAATGTCAGTGCAGGAACAATAACCTCGTCACCTTTTCCGATCCCAAGCTCGTGCAGGGCTACATGCAGGGCTGATGTACCGGAGCCGGTGGCCACGGCCTTTACGGTGCGCAAATAACCGGCGCATTTCTCCTCCAGCCGACAAACACAGGGACCCGCAGAGGATACGTATCCGCTGTCTATGGCCATGTTGAGATAGATTTTCTCAAGTTCCCCGACATTGGGGGCATCCAGATGGATTTTCTTATACATTGTATATTTCAGGTTTATACCACCTGAGGTTTTCTTCCTTCCTGAACCATTGAACCGTTTCTCTCAACCCGGATTCCATCGTATAAACGGGACTCCAGCCGGTCAGTTTCTTAATCTTTTCATTGCTTCCCTTCAGCCTTCCGACCTCGCTGTTTGCGGGTCTTATCCTTTGCTCATCGCTTATAATCGAAGCATCCGGGTTTATCATATCAACCAGCATACGGGCCAGATTCTCCATGGAGATCTCAGTGCCGCTGCAAATGTTGACCTCTTCCCCTACCGCGCGGTCGGATTTTGCAACAGCGATAAACCCCTCGCATATATCCCTGACATAGTTCATGTCCCTGACGGGGTGCAGGGAGCCCAGCCTGACCTCTTTCCGCCCTGTCAACAACTGTGTAACGATCGTCGGCAGGATCGCCCTGGCTGACTGTCTGGGCCCGTAGGTATTAAAGGGCCTCGCGGTGATCACGGGCAGGTTGAAGGACCTGTGGAAGGATTCGGCTATTTTGTCCGCCGCTATCTTTGTGGCCGCGTACGGAGACTGGCCCTGCAGCGGATGCATCTCATCGATCGGCACATATCTTGCCGTGCCGTAAACCTCGGATGTGGATGTCACGATCACCCTCTCGATATCGAAATCCCTGCAGGCCTGGAGGACATTCAGCGTGCCCTTGATATTTGTATCGATGTAAGAATCAGGTGAGTGATAGGAAAACGGGATGGCTATCAGCGCGGCAAGATGAAAGACCACATCCACATCCCTCACGGCGTTTCTGACTCCATGGGAGTCGCGGACGTCTCCGGAGAATATTTCAACATCCTGCAGCAGGCCGTTTGAATGCGTATCAAGCCAGCCCCACGAATTAAATGAATTGTAGAAGACAAAGGCCTTGACCCCGCAGCCCTCTTCCACCAACCTCTCAACAAGGTGACTGCCGATAAAGCCGTCCGCGCCGGTAACAAGGACCTTCCTGTATCTGAGTTCCATCTTTTAAAGCAACTTCATCTTTCCGGTCTGAGATTATCCGCCGTTTTTTTTCAGCGATTGAAAAGCAATTATCGTTCCTGTGGATTATGGAGATTGAAATTCCTGAAATATAAGGATATTTTCTGACTGACCCTGATCTGCCGCGAAGACGTATTGACGGATGGAAGCTTATTCGTCATGAAATTGACGGGGAAAAATATATGCCGGATTAAAGGCGAAGGGGTGCCGCGGTCCCGGTCAGGCAGTTTCCTCCGACCTCTTCCTGTTTCCGGTTGAACCGAAACCTCCCTCGCCCCTTGCCGTTTCGGACAGTTCGCCGACCTCAACGTGAACAACGGGGATCACCTCTTTAATGACACCCTGCGCTATTCTTTCCCCCCTCGCTATCCTGTACTCTTTTCCGCTGTTGTTGAGGACGATAATTCCCACCTCCCCGCGATAACCTGCATCAATGGTGCCGGGGGCATTGGCTATCAGGATGGGTGTCCTGAGCGAAACCCCGCTCCTTGGCCTTATCTGCATCTCGTAGCCCCGCGGTATCTCCACTTTCAGCCCTGTGCCGACGACCCTTCTTTCATATGGGGCCAGCGTCACATCCTCAGTTGAAGTGAAATCAAAACCCGCATCCCCCTCATGTGCATATGAGGGGATAACGGCATCCTCCCGTATTTTCTTCCACTTAATGGTCACAGGCATAACTGCATCCTCACAATAACCGGAGAGGAATAATCCCACTCTGAAACTCGGGCAGGGTTTCCGGCGGGCTCCCCCGCCCTTTATGCAACTAAAGGTTTTACAATCAGGGGGTGTTGCAAAAATCTATATAGGCAGGTGGCGGGAATATGACCTCCATGCCGATTTTTTTTCTCAGACCGTAAGGCCCTGTCTTAAATGACCACATCACCCGGCAGTCGAGTTTCAGTGTCTCTCCGTCAGGTGTCTGAAACTTAACCTGAAAGTGTGTGCCCGGAGAAAAACGCGAGGAGGTGTTCAGGGGGCCCGTGGAGTCTGTCTCCAGGTAGATGCCCTGCTCGGAAATATTCTCTATCATCCCGGTGTACTTCGCATCTCCCGAGGTCATCTCCGCCTCTATCCTGATCTTTTTCCTTCTGCATTTCCTCCTCTCC
>WFVK01000008.1 GCA_015491705.1 Nitrospirota bacterium
AATAAACGGAACCGCTATTTTTTTTCTGTCTTTAACGGCCTGGACTATGGCAAGAAAAATCAGCTCCATATAGACTTTCCTTGAAACACTGACGACAATCCCTGTTAAAAGGGAGATAAAAACAGCCGGATTTTTTTTCTTTCTGATGCTCAAGTATATGGTGAGAATAAACAGCGAATAAAATCCGAGTGTATTGGGATTACGCACAAGTGACGGAGCTCTGAATATCCCGAACCTCCAGTGATCTATAATAACTTTGCGGTACACCATTACCGGGATATCACCAAGAAGGTAGTTTCTCCTGTCATAGATATTTCTTTCAAGGATGTATTTCAGGGCCAGTGCCCAGATCTCCTGCAAGAATGCCACTATCCCGAGAAACACTGCGACAATCAGCAGAAGATTGAATACCCTCCTGAACTCGCTGAAATCCCTGAAAAACGCAGCGTAAATAAAAATAAAAAGAAAGATTTTTATATAATCAATAATCCCCAGCGCCGTCACAACCAGCCGGTTGCCGTTGATCATGCCCGATGCCGCCCCTGATATGCAGAAGACAAGAATAGGGATGAACAGGATAACATAAAGAATATTCTTCAGTTCCCTGTTTCTGTAAAGCTCCACCATTGCAAGGGGAAAGAAGAAAATCATTGTAGCTTCATCAAGCCGGTTGATATAAGTTGAAAGGGTACTGTTCACCACCTCCACACTCTTAGTGGTGATATTCTGGAACGGGAGGAACAAAAGGACAGCCGTAAGCCACCACCGGACCGTGCCGGTATACGATGCCCTGTTCAGCAAAAGATGCTTTTTTTGAACTTTATTCATAGTCTGTTTCTGCAAAAAGGCATGTTAGAAAATCCTGCTGCGTTATAAAGGTGTTCCGCGGGCTCTCTCATCCGTTCATGCCACATTAAGGTTAAGTTTTAAAGATACCCTTACAGTTGCATAACACCATCACCCTCATGCCGGAGAGCCCGGCGGAAAAGCTTTATCTGCGATTCCTTGAGGAAATATTCAGCACGCATATCAACCTCTTTTGCAATTTCACTCCCCGTTACTTCCTGCAACAGAGACGTATTTCCAATATCCCATCGCTTTATAAAGGTTTTACAACGGGCTCTCCCGCCGGTTTATGCAACGTTAAGGATACCTCAATACGGAGGGGACAACTTCCATGTCCCGTGCGATGATCCTATATAGACCGTTCCATCATGGGGACTCACTGAAACAGACCAGATAGTGATGTCGGGTCCCAGATTGTAAGTGATATTTTTCCAGCTTTTCCCGAAATCCTCGGACCGGAAGATTCCATTGGAATCTCCCCTGCCGGGGGCCCACCTGCCGGTATATACAATCCCCGGATGTTTCGGGTCCACTGCGATACACTTAAATGACATCATTCCGAAACGGTCTCTGGTCAATCCGCTCTCCTCGCCTTTTTTCAACCATTTTCCGCTTTTATCATCATATATATACAATCCCTGTCCGGAAGCGACATATATACGGTCCGGATTAAAAGAATCTATGTCAATTTCCGATATGCTGCCCATGGGAACAGGCAGGTGCGGATAAGGGTCTGTCCATGTCTTTCCCTGGTCATCTGAACGATAGATGGCGGTTTTCCCGTCTTCAGTTTCCGCCTTGGAGTAAACCGTGTCCCCGTTACTCCTGAACATTCCGTATATCTTCCTGGAAAGTTTTTCCCATGTTCCGCCGCTGTCCGTGCTTACAAATCCATATGCATAAATAATATCAGGTTTCTGCGGATGAAACGAGATAAACTTGTACCTGTCTTCTGTTCCGGGGATAATCTCCCATGACCCGCCGCCGTTCCTGCTTACAGCCAGCTTCTGTATATTCCACCCTCCTATAGCCGTAACAATAAGATTTTCATCAACAGGTGAAACAGCGCCGACCCTTGTCGTCCTCCGCCCGTTGACCGCCGGGATATCCAGCAGCCTGAAGGTCTCTCCGCCGTCAACGGTCAGGGCGGGGCCGTGGTCCATCAGAAAGAAAATCATCTTTTCAGGATCAGTGTAAAATGCCTGTGACGTGATTCCTTCGCCTTTCCGGGCCCCCATATAGCCATTGCCTGAATAAAACCAGCTTATGCCCCCGTTGTCCGTCTTTAATATCCTCGCCTTCCCGTTTGCGGCCGTGAGGGCGGTATCAGGGTCTTCAGGGTGCGGCACAACGCATCCGGCAAACCACCTGACCTCGCCGGCGAGAGACAGGCCGCCCCTGTCCAGTGTCACCGGCCTCTGCCAGGTGCCCCCCCCGTCATGGCTCCATAATGGATTCAGACCACCCCATCTGTCCACCGACAGGTACAGGTAGTCCGGGTTCACGGCGCTGACTGCAATGTAAGTATAATCCAGCCCCGGCGGCAGGCCTTCCTTCAACCTGTAAAACCGCTTTCCCCCGTCATCCGACCTGTAGACTCCGCCTTTTCCCATGGCCACATACATGACCGATGGATTTGCAGCATTCAGGGCAAAGGTTTTAAACGTCCCCTGCAGTTGCTCTGCCAGCCTTTCAGTGCCGGAGATAACGTAATCCCGGACCGTCACCCTGAAGAGTCCGTCAACGGTCATGATATAAAGCAATGAGCGATTGTGCGGGTCCATCTCCATGTCCAGGATTCTCTTTTTCACGAATCCGAGCGTTTCCCACGTATCCCCTCCGTCCTTCGAAACAAGGAGTCCGTCGCGATGTGTTCCGGCGTATATAACGTCCGTTGCCGATTTTTCACTGCTGTCCGCATCAAAGATGAAATGTTCCCCTTCTATCCCCCTGAAAAAAGGCGTGGCTTTGACCAGCGTCCAGTTCTCCCCTCCATCGGTCGTCCTGTATATTCCGTCGGCAGGGGAAGACTGTGATGCTTTATGAAGTGAACCTGCAACAAACACGATGTCTTCGTTTACAGGGTCAACGGAAACGGCGATACCTCCGTTGGACAGGAATCCCTTATGTTTCATCTGCCATGAATTGCCGCCGTCCACGCTTTTCCAGACCTGTGTTGTATCGGAAACGAGATAGACCGTGTCGGGATTGGACGGGGCATATGCCATACCAAAGATCATCTGCATACCTTCCCCGCCCATCAGCCCGGCCATCTTCTGCGCCTGTGTCCTCAACGGCACTTTCATCCACAATTCCTTACCGGCGCCGGTTTTTCCCTGCATGCCGTAACCTGAACATCCAAGAGCCAGTATTGCAGTGACTATAACCGGAAACACTTTAAACTTCAAACTCGCTTTCATCATGCCGGAATATTCCTTTCCCTTACAGGGACGCAAACCTTGAAGCAGCATAAAACCATCGCTGTCCGTTTATGCAACATTAAGGTTAAGTATCACTTGCCTCAGCATGGACATGGCCGTATTTATAAACGCCGCATTGGCCGTAGCCCCGCGATAATCCACACCCGCCCTGCAACAATGATCCGTATAAAAAACTATTATTTCAAAAAGCGTAACCGCGAGGAAAACATCCCTGTCAAAAAACATTGAATTCTCAAAGCACGATTGATACTGCATGATATATGAGAAATAACCCCTTTCGCTGTCTGACAGCAGTTTTAATACCGTCCCGTAATCCCTGGAAAATTCAAGGACCTCGCTGTACATTATAAAATAATATAAATCCCATAAGGGCACCCTGTGCCTTGCAACTTCCCAGTCAAAGACGAAAAGACCTGAATTGCCGATGTATATATTCCATGGTATAAAATCGCCGTGTGAAAAACCCAGCGTCAGCTCCGTGTTTTCAAGTCTTTCCGCAAGGGTTTGCAGGGCATTTTCAAGGAGGTTGAGGAACTCCGTGTCATCACCTGAAATCCTCTCTTTCACCTCCTCAAGGGACCGCTGCAGGCCGGTCAGCAGCACTTTGCCGCTTACATTTTCAGCGGTTTCTCTCAGCAATTCCGTAAGGGCCGTCACGTGGGTATGAGTAAGCCTCTTGCTGAGCCCCGTATAACCTTCAGGCGACGGCGTCTGCATTACTATAATATCCCCCGTGCCCTCCAACCGGTCATATGAAACAACCGCCGGGAATTTCAAGGTTGAAAAGTCCAGTTTTGACAGGTAATTCAGGGCCCTGACCTCGTTATCTATCCTGTCCCTGACCTGTCGGGTATGCCCGAGCCGTGCATATGCAATTATCTTTCTGTTTTTATCCAGAACAGAGACGGTAAACTTCTGATAGAAACTGCATACGCCTGTATATAAAACACAGTGAATATCTTCTGTGCCAAGTTTTTCCGAGAGAAATCTTTCAAGGACTCCCCGGGCCGGAGGCATCCCTTCCTTTTTTCCGGCAATAATCACCCTCGAAGGGAATATCAACTGGGGGTAGCCTGCCAGGGCCGAAAGCTGCAGCAGTCTGAACGTCAACATGGACAGGAGCCTGCCTGTCTTTATAAT
>WFVK01000009.1 GCA_015491705.1 Nitrospirota bacterium
ATTTACTTCCTTTCCTGAGTGGGAATGCATTTTTTGAAAAAATATGCTTTTGGAGGTTTTAACCTTTCAGCCTAAATCGGGATTGTTAAAAAGAAGAATTGTTATTCAAATATTAAAACAGTTTTTGATTTTTGTCAATATACTCCCGAAAATTATTTTCCGTGCAAACTCCCTGCAGATTCAACGGCAATTTTCCCTGACCGTTATGCATGATAAAGGCCCCCGCGGCTACTCGCCGGCCGCGGCCATGCATGAGCAAGATGAACTGAATATCGGCATTTCAGAAACATATCTTGAGGGGGTTTGCAATTTATAAAAAATCTCTGTAAAAATATAATGCCATGTCTGAAGAGGTGATTGTAACATTCATTACCGCACCGGGGGAAGAGGAGGCGGCCGGGATCGCCCGCTCCCTTGTGGAATCAAGGCTTGCGGCCTGCGTCAATATCGTTAAAAACGTCCGTTCCATCTACACCTGGCAGGGAAAGACGGAGGATGACTCCGAGGTACTCATGATTGTTAAAACACGAAAGGATCTTTTCAGCGAATTGTCGGCCAGGGTCAGGGAACTCCACAGTTACGACGTGCCCGAGGTTATAGCGCTTCCTGTCACACACGGCTCGGAAGAATATCTCAGGTGGCTCAGGGAGTCCACCGGCTGATCAGTCCCCGTCTCAGGACAACCCAAGTGCTTCCCTCAGCCATTCGGTGAGCTTATCGCCCAAGGGATACATGCCGCCGATGCACTCGGTGCTTGAGCACTGCATTGCTCCCTTTAAAAGTTCCCCGGGTATGTCATCAAGATAGGCGACCGTCTTGCTCATAATCCTTTTAAGCTGCATGATCGCCAGCACCGGCCTGTCATTGATGGTATCCACATACAGCATGTAGCCGTGTGTAATATCCACAGGCTCGTTCCCCGGTTCAAAAAATATCTTCGGAGTGACATCCCACCTGATATTTTCCACAAAATGGCTGCTCTTTTTTAATGCTTCAATCGTTATAAGAACCATTGCAGTATATTACAGAGTCTGTGCGTAAACTTCAAAAAGAATCAAATAGTCATATGCAGGCGGCATAATAATCAGGCCGAATTTTCCTTCGGCACTTCACATAAACCGGAAAGCCGTCCTGTATGTGAGCAATTATACAAAATTCACCGGTTTTGTGCACACCCCTGCACCCTGAACAGGATTTTACGTCAGGTTCTGATCTGCATCAGCAAAGGCATGTTCCCGCCAAAAGCTCCCGACACACATGGAGTTTTTCCATCGGCTACGGGAGCAAAACGCTGATCCCGTCGCGCGGATTCAAAGTTTTTTAAGTGCCTGGAGTTTCTTTTTCTGTCTTCTCGACGGTTTCCGCGGATTGCCCCTGCGGCGGACCGGCGGGTATCCGCCTTCATCATCATCGTATTTTAAATATTTTTCATCACCATTCCGAAGCTCACCGCCTCCCGGATCATCGCGGGTATCTTTCAGTGCCGAATAAAGCTTGTATTCAAATTCATCGGACCTTACGGCGGCAAGGTCCCTGCCCGCTGCATAACCGGATACTTCACGGTCAGTGCTTACAACGATCCACGGCTTTGTTGATGATGACAGAATTCTCCTGATTGTCAGGTCCGCTTTCTCACCCAGCCTCGAATAGATAACCGTCAGGCCCCTGGTTGTCGTCCTTGTTTCGTGAGCTTGCCCGTTTTTCCACCCGTCAAAGACAATGGTGATATGGTGTTTTTTTATCTCTGAATATTTCAGGAGCTTCTCTATAAGCTCATTGCGTGCTTTTTCGAGATCACCGTGGGCGATGCCGATCATGTTGTATCCGTCGATAAGGATATAAGCCATAATCTTAAAAATAAAAGATGAAACATAAAATGTCAAAACCGCAATCGGCCCTGAATCCCTCGGGGATTTGACTAACCCTTTGTGAATCAGTTAATCTTAAAGTTGCATTAAATTGCTGACAGCAGGGAGGTGAGCCTGCCGGAAAAGCTTTACCTGCGATTCCTCCGGAGAGTATTCTGCAAGGGATACCGGCCTTATTTTGAAATTCACTCGCGGTTCATCCCTCCCGTGTTCACTTTTTCTCAATATCCATCGCATCGTAAAGGTGTTACGGCAGGCACGGCGCCCTGTTCTATGCAATATCGACGGAGCCGGTTTTATGAGACATCCGGAGTGGATAAAGGTTCAATCGACAGGCGCCCATGAGACTAAAAAGATACTCAGGCAACACGGCCTGTCGAGTGTCTGCGAAGAGGCGAGGTGCCCCAATCAGGGGAGGTGCTTTTCCCGGAGCACGGCGGCGTTTATGATACTCGGCGACAGGTGCACGAGGAACTGCTCATTCTGCGCGGTTGATTCACTGAAGCCGCTCCCCCCGGATCCCGGTGAACCCGCGAGAGTCGCGGATGCGGTATCTGCTCTCGGACTGAAATTTGTGGTTATTACCTCTGTAAGCAGGGATGACCTCCCTGACGGAGGGGCGGGGCACTTCGCCGCAACCGTAGAGGCGATCAGAAGGATCAGGGACTCGATACGGATAGAGGTCCTGACACCGGACTTCAGGGGGGACGCGGCGGCCCTGAGGACGGTTCTGAGGGCAGGCCCGGATGTATTCAACCACAATGTTGAGACCGTCCCTTCGCTGTATCCGAAAGTCAGGGCCATGGCCGACTATTCAACATCGATAAACATATTAAAGACGGCGAAGGCGTTTTATCCTGAGATAAGGACCAAGTCCGGCATGATGCTCGGCCTCGGTGAAAACAGGACAGAGGTATTGTCGGTTATGAAAGACCTGAGAGAGGCTGAGTGCGATTTTCTCACAATCGGGCAGTACCTCAGGCCGCGGAGGGATAATATCCCTGTTGCCGAATATATAACCCCCGAGGTGTTCGAGCAGTACCGGGTCACGGCGCTTGAGATGGGATTCAGGGCGGTTGCAGCCTCGCCGCTGACAAGAAGCTCCATGGATGCGTCGCTGATGTTTGAAAGTTCCGGACCTTGAAAACGGCCTATGTGACTGTCCGGAATCAGAGAGGGACATGGTTCGGTACACGCCGGCACAACGGTATTGACGCGATATTAGAAAAAATCTTTGAAATATGTAATAATTTGCAGATAAGCCTTGCTGTTGAATAAACCGGCGGGAGGGCCTGACGTAAAAAACCCTGTTCAGGGTTCAGGAGGTTATACGGTCAGGGGAATTACTCCTGCCCTTTAAGTTAAGGGAAGCCGGGAGGGGTTGCTTTAAATATGCCGCGCGGGATATTTCCTGAAGGTATCGCAGGTAAAGCTTTTCCCGGCAGACTCCGCCGCGCCGCCGGCGATAGTTCAATGCAACTGTAAGGTTTATTAGTATCTGTTGCGGAAGCTGATTTTTGAAACTAATCCTGAGCTTGCGTCATTTCGACCAGTGGGAGAAATCTTTATATTGCGACGAGTTAAGATTTCTCACTTCGTTCGAAATGACAGCGGGTTGATCAGATAATGACTTTCCGCAACATAAAATAGTTAGCTGTTTATGTTATACAGGAGACACCATGCATGAATTCAAGAGAGTAAAACGCCTGCCCCCTTATGTCTTTGCCATTGTAAACCAGCTCAAGATGGAGGCAAGGAGAAAGGGCGAGGATATTATAGACCTCGGCATGGGCAACCCTGACCTGCCGACGCCGCAGCATATTGTTGAAAAACTCGTTGAGGCGGCAAGGAACCCGAAGAACCACAGGTATTCGGCTTCAAAGGGCATAACCCAGTTGAGGCTTGCAATATGCGAATGGTACAAGAGAAGGTTCGATGTCGATCTCGACCATGAAACCGAGGCGGTGATCACCATAGGATCAAAGGAGGGCCTGTCACATCTCGCCTATGCGATGATAGAGCCGGGGGACCTTGTATTGACTCCCGCCCCTGCATATCCCATACATCCATACAGCTTCATACTTGCAGGCGCTGATGTAAGGAGCATCCCCGTGCAGAAGGACGCCGACTTTTTTGAGACCATGGAGAACGAGTTCAGGGCTGCATGGCCGAGGCCCAAGGTGCTCCTCATCAATTTCCCGCATAATCCCACGACCGCGTGCACTGACACGGGATTCTTCCGGAGGGTGGTGGATTTTGCAAAGGAGAATAACATTATCGTGCTTCACGACTTTGCCTATGCAGACCTGACGTTTGACGGCTACAGGCCGCCAAGCTTTCTGCAGGTGCCCGGCGCCAAAGATGTGGGGGTGGAATTTTTTTCACTCACAAAGAGCTATTCAATGGCGGGATGGAGGGTCGGTTTCTGCTGCGGCAACAGGGAGCTTGTCGGCGCGCTCACAACAATAAAGAGCTATCTTGATTACGGCATGTTCCAGCCGATCCAGATTGCAAGCATCATTGCGCTGAGGGGGCCGCAGGACTGCGTCGGAAAGATAGCGAAGACTTATGAGAGCAGGAGAAATGTCCTGATACAGGGGCTTAAAAAGGCAGGGTGGGACATAGAACCTCCCAGGGCGACCATGTTTGTCTGGGCGGCGATACCCGAGCCTTTCAGGAATATGGGGTCGCTTGAGTTTTCAAAATTTCTCATAAAAAGCGCGGGCGTGGCTGTCTCCCCGGGTATAGGATTCGGACCGGCGGGTGAAGGATTTGTCCGGTTTGCGCTGGTTGAGAACGAACACAGGATCAGGCAGGCGGTAAGGGGAATCAAGAAGGCCCTGAACAAATAGGTTAATAAATTTTCGGGAATTTTCAATTATTGGTGGAGTGGGAACTGAAATGGATGTCATATCTGTCGGCATTATAGGATTCGGAACCGTGGGCACCGGGACCGCGAGGATACTTACGGAGCGCCGCAGGGAGCTTGAAAGCAGACTGGGTTTTTCCGTGGCTCTGAAAAATATCGCTGACCTTGATACGAAACGTGACAGGGGCGTGAAACTCGGCAGGGGCGTGCTGATCCGCGATGCAGACGTCATACTGGACGACCCGGAGATTGATATTGTAGTGGAGCTTATCGGCGGGATTCATCCTGCAAAGGAGATTATCCTCAAGGCCGTTAAAAACGGCAAGCACGTTGTCACCGCCAACAAGGCGCTGCTTGCCGAAAAAGGCAGGGAGATTTTCAGGGCAGCCGCAAAACACAGGGTGGATATCGGGTTTGAGGCAGCGGTAGCCGGCAGTATCCCGATAATAAAGGTAGTCAGGGAGTCCCTTGCAGGGAACCGGATAAGAAACATATATGGAATCATCAACGGGACAGCCAATTATATCCTGACAAAGATGACCGAAGAAGGCGTGGACTTTGATGCAGCCCTCAGGGAGGCGCAGGAGCTTGGATACGCAGAGGCGGACCCCACATTTGATATCGAGGGCATTGATTCAGCCCACAAGCTTGCAATACTCGCCTCGCTTTCCTTCGGCATACCCTTTTCCTTCAGAAAGATATACACTGAGGGAATAACCGCCATAACCCCCCTGGATATACGGTTCGCATCGGAATTCGGATATAAAATAAAGCTGGTTGCAATCGCCAAGCAGGCGGACGGTGAGCTGGAGCTCAGGGTTCATCCGACAATGATCCCGGCGAACGAGCTTATCTCGGGTGTCAGCGGGGTGTTCAACGCCGTTTATATCGAGGGAGACGCAACAGGCCCTGCGCTTTATTACGGCAAGGGCGCCGGGGAGATGCCGACCGGCAGCGCCATCGTAAGCGACATCATAGATATTGCACGTAATATCAGGACGGGTGCGGTTGAGAGATTCCGGCGCGCCGGAATCCCGGAGAATCCAGGCATCAGGATCAGGAAAATGCAGGATATACGCACGGGTTATTATCTCCGTTTTTCCGCGATTGACAAGCCGGGGGTCCTGTCAAGGATATCCGGCATCCTCGGCAGTTATAATATCAGCATCAAGTCCATGATCCAGAAGGGCAGGAAAAGGGAGAAGGCCGTGCCTGTAGTCATGATGACACATGAGGCAAGGGAGAAAGACATGATGCAGGCATTAAGAAAGATCGACCGGCTCGCGGTTGTGTCGGGGAAAACAATGTATCTGAGAGTGGAGGGAGGAGAGGAATAAAAATGGGTGACATAAAGATAGACAAACACCTGGATATAAGGGGTGAGGTGTGCCCGTACACCCTTGTGAAATCCAAGCTCGGGGTCGAGTCCATAGAAGTGGGACAGGTGATCGAGATAATCCTCGATTATCCGGAAGCCGCCGAGAGCATCCCGAAGGCAATGCTTAATTACGGGCATTCGGTCATCAAAGTGGAAAAGATCAATCCAAAGGAATGGATTGTCCAAATAAGAAAAGAGGTTGAAGACTGATGGAATTTACAGAAGAACAGTTAAAGAGATACAGCAGGCATATAATACTGCCCGAGGTGGGCGGCAAGGGGCAGAAGAAGATTTCAGAGGCAAAGGTGCTGATAGTCGGCGCCGGGGGACTGGGCTGTCCTGTGGGATATTATCTTGCAGCGGCCGGGGTCGGTACCATGGCACTGGTGGATAACGACACCGTGGAACTCAGCAACCTCCAGAGGCAGATAGCACACAGTGTGAAGACGCTCAATGTCAACAAGGCCGAGTCGGCTAAACAGACCTTTGAGGCATTAAACCCCGATGTCAACGTGGTTGCAATAAAGGAAAGGATAAACAGCAAAAACATCCTCGGCCTGATAAGGGATTATGATATTGTTGTCGACGGCACGGATAATTTCCCCACGAGATACCTGATCAATGATGCATGTGTAATGCTCCGGAAACCACTTGTCAGCGGCGCCATTCTCAGGTTTGAGGGGCAGGTGACCACCATCCTGCCCGGTGAGGGCCCGTGTTACCGCTGTTTATTTGAAGAGCCCCCTCCGCCCGGGCTTGTCCCCTCATGCCAGGAGGCCGGAGTGCTCGGTGTCCTTCCCGGTGTTATCGGGGCATTGCAGGCGACCGAGGTGCTTAAACTGATTCTCGGCAAGGGCCGCCCTTTAAAGGGCAATCTGCTGATATATGACGCCCTGGGGGTGAATTTCAGGAAGGTAAAGATCCCCCGGAACGACAACTGCCCCGTATGCGGTAAAGACCCCAGCATTAAAGAGCTTACAGACCTTCCGGAAGAGTACTGCTCGATATAAACATTAATCCTGCATAAATGGGCGGGAGAGCCTGCCGGAAAACCCTGTTTGAGGTTCAGGGGTGAGCTGGTTCAGTGCTCAACGGTTATAAGGCGAGGGGTCTGCTCTGCCGCGCGCTGGCGATGAGTTCTTATGCCGCTGCAAGGTTGAATTATTATCGGATTTACCGTAATCTATTTGAAATGCTGATGATCGTGGAGGCGAGTAAATGGGTTTCGTGAAAGGACTTAAATGCAGGGAATGCGGAAGGGAATACGCGGTTGATCCCATCTATGTGTGTGAGTTCTGCTTCGGCCCCCTGGAGGTTGTATATGATTATGACGGGATCAGGGATGTCCTGACAAGGGAAGAGATACTGTCAAGGCCGCAGAACCTGTGGCGGTACAAGGAACTGATGCCGATCGACGGAGAGCCCACAAGCGGGCTTAATTCAGGGTTTACGCCGCTGGTGAAGGCGGACAAGCTGGGGGGGTATCTCGGGTTGAAGGAACTTTATGTAAAGGATGACACCGTCACACACCCGACTCTTTCTTTCAAGGACAGGGTGGTGGCCGTTGCATTGTCCAAGGCCAGGGAGTTCGGATTCGACACTGTTGCATGCGCCTCCACGGGGAATCTTGCGCATTCAGTATCGGCTCACGGCGCTGCCGGCGGGTTTAAAAGATTTATCTTCATCCCGGCAAGCCTTGAACGCAGCAAGATAGTTGCATCGCTTGCGTATGAGCCGAACCTCATAGCCGTTGACGGCAACTATGATGAAGTCAACAGGCTGTGCAGCGAAGTCGCCAATAAATATCCGTGGGCATTTGTAAATATAAATATCAGGCCGTTTTATGCAGAGGGGTCAAAGACCCAGGGATATGAGATTGTGGAGCAGCTCGGGTGGAGGGCGCCGGATGCAGTCGTTGTGCCGTGCGCGAGCGGCTCTTTAATGACAAAGATATGGAAGAGCCTCAAAGAGATGAAGCAGATCGGGCTTATCGGGGAAGTGCAGACAAAGGTCTTTTCCGCGCAGGCTACCGGCTGCTCACCTATCGTCAGGGCCATAAAGGAAGGCGTTGACGTAATTAAACCGGTGAAACCAGATACCGTGGCAAAATCCCTCGCCATCGGGAATCCTGCAGACGGCTTCTATGCCACTCAGGTGATAAAGGAGAGCGGAGGTTTCGGCGCGGATGTATCCGATTCAGAGATAATCGAGGCGATAAAGCTTCTTGCAAGAACCGAAGGGATCTTTGCCGAGACCGCCGGCGGCGTAACGCTTGCCTCCGCGATGAAGCTCATTGAGAGCGGGCACATAGCAAAAGACGCCGTGACGGTTCTCAGCATTACAGGTAACGGCCTGAAGACCAAAGAGGCCGTCATGGGACATACGGCCGAGCCTTACCATATTGATCCCAACCTGAAGTCTTTTGAGGAGGCATTGAAGAAGATTAACGCAGCGTGATTTTTAAGTTAATGTTGCATAAGCGGGGAAGAGCCCGCTGTAAAACCCGGCCCTCCCCCGCCGGCGATGGTTTTATGGTTCAATACTTTTCAAGGAGGAAGATAAATGGCTGTTAAGGTAAAAATACCCGTGCCCCTTCAGCGACTGACCGGGGGCCGGGAAGAAGTCGAGGGAACACCCGGCACTGTAATATCTCTCATCAATGACCTTGATCAAAAGTATCCGGGGCTTGCGGAGAGAATATCCGAGGCCGGGAAAATCAGGAGATTCGTCAATGTCTATGTTAATGAAGAGGATGTGAGATTCATGAAAAACGAAGAGACCGAGGTTAAGGACGGTGACGAAGTCTCGATAGTCCCTGCAATTGCAGGGGGCGGTGTCTTCTGCAGAAAAGGAGGATGGTAATGAAGACCAGGGTAAAGCTGACCTTTCCCCAGCATCTCATAAAAGAACCGGTGATATTTACCATGGCGAAGAAATACGACATAATACCCAATATCAGGAGGGCGCGGGTTACCGAGTCTGTGGGAGAGATGGTCCTTGAGCTCGAAGGTTCGGATGAAAATGTCAACAGCGGCATAGAGTCCCTCAAGCAGCAGGGCGTGGACGTGGAGCTCGTGGAAGGCGATATACTGGAATAACAATGGAACCATGGGACGGACTGATTAACCAGTACCGGGATTTTCTCCCGGTATCCGGCAAAACACCGGTTATTACCCTGAACGAAGGCAACACCCCTCTTATAAAGGCATCCCGTCTGAACGAGATGCTCGGCGAAGATATAAACCTTTATTTTAAATACGAGGGCTCCAATCCGAGCGGTTCATTCAAGGACCGCGGAATGACGCTGGCGATCTCAAAGGCGGTTGAAGAGGGGGCAAGGGCCGTTATATGCGCATCAACAGGAAACACCTCCGCCTCCGCCTCCGCCTATTCGGCAAAGGCGGGCATAGGCGCCATTGTCCTTATTCCTGAGGGCAAGATAGCCCTGGGCAAGCTTGCCCAGGCACTGATACACGGGGCAATGGTACTGCAGGTTCAGGGCAATTTTGACGATGCATTAAGGATTGTCAAGGAGCTTGTGGAGAAGCACCCCTTTGCCCTCGTCAATTCCCTGAACCCGTTCCGGATAGAAGGCCAGAAGACAGCGGCCTTCGAGATATGCGACCACCTGGGCGCAGCCCCTGATTACCATATCCTCCCTGTTGGCAATGCCGGCAATATCACGGCATACTGGAAGGGGTACAGGGAATACCGTGATGCCGGCAGGATCAGCTCTCTGCCGAAGATGCTCGGGTTCCAGGCCGCCGGCGCAGCGCCTATTGTAAAGGGCAGGCCCGTGGAACAGCCCGAGACGGTAGCCACTGCCATAAGAATCGGAAACCCCGCAAGCTGGAAGGGTGCGATTGCCGCGAGGGACGAATCAGGGGGGCTGATAGAATCCGTTGCCGACGAAGAGATACTCGATGCCTACAGACTGATAGCCTCGAGGGAAGGGATATTCTGCGAGCCTGCATCCGCGGCCACACTGGCCGGCGTGATAAAACTCTCAAGGCGCAAATTTTTCTCAAAAGGCGACACGATTGTCTGCACACTTACAGGCAATGGATTAAAAGACTCCGACAGCGCGCTTCAGTTATCCGGGCCTCCCGTAAAGGTAAAGGCCGAGATAACCGCGGTTGAGGAGCTGCTGAAGGGCTGCTGTCTGTAAATCCGGGTTTCACTCCCCCTGCTCCTGCAATGCAAGCTCCTGCAGCCTCAAAAGCAGGGGCCGCAGCGGGCCCGGCACCGCGGCGTCACTGAGCGAAAGCGATATCTCCCTGCCGCCTTCCGAAAGAGAAAGCCTGTAGTGAAGGGCATCGGGATAAGCAGTCGGCTCCGGAGGGAGTCTGTCAGGCTTCATGTCAAAGACCCCCGCCTCTTTTACAAGGGACAGGAGTTCGTCCCTGACCTTTCCGGGAAGCTCATCAGTATCCGCATGATACGATAGTTGTAAACCTGCATATCCCCCTGAACACTCAAATTCTATAAGCATGTTTCCGGGCGGCCTGTGCAGCCCCTCAGAGGCTGCACGTAATCATTCATTACCTTAACGGGGCAGCCCCACGGCCTTGAACGCCGCGCGTACCGTCTGTACCGAGCCGGCAGGAACCTGCCCGCTCTTGACAAGCAGCCGGGCTGATTCGACGATCACCTCCACCGCATCATTGAAGGCAGCGGTGCTCCAGAGTCTCTGCAGCGCCGTGTACCATATCAGCGCAGCCTTGTCCGTGCCGAGGGTATCGGTTGCCGCAAGATAAAACGCCCTGTTGAGAATGCCGCTGTTGATATGAACCCCCTGGTTGTCCTTGGGGCCTGAATAGTAATCCTTCATATGGTCAGGCTGGCGGTCCTTGCCCATGAGTTTATTGTCGTATGCCGTGCCGGGTGACTTCATGGAGCGAAGCGCCTCACCGTAAAGGTCGGGGCCCATGATTTCATCGCCGATCAGCCAGTCCGCGTCATGTGCCGTCTGTCCCTTTTTATACTGCGTGATCACTGAACCGAAGACATCCGAGAAGTGTTCATTCAGCGCCCCTGACTGGCTGTAATACTTCAGGTTCGCCGTAAACTGCGTAATGCCGTGGGTCAGTTCATGCGCCACCACATCGAGGGAGCGCGCAAAGCTGACGAAGATTTTGCCGTCTCCGTCACCAAAGGTCATCTCGTCGCCGTCCCAGAAGGCGTTCATGTATTTTGTCCCGTAGTGGACATTGAAGATGAGGTTCATCCCGAGGTTGTCCACTGAATTCCTGTTCAATACGTTCTTGTAATAATCGCGCACAGCTCCGGCATACTCGTAGGCCTCATTCACCGCATCGTCGGATGTGACGGGGTCGCCTTCGCCCCTTGCCAGATCAACCCGCTGTTTCCACTGGTTCTTGCAGTTGTAAACCTGCCGGGATGCCGTGGCTGCAGGCGCGGCCGTGACGCCTGTAAACGCCTCCATGCCGATTTCCTTCGCGCTCCTCTTTACCCGGCTCAGCTCGCTCTGCTGGATGCTCACCCTTGCTTCATCAACACCGGCCTTTGCCATATTTTCCAGTACATCGGGTGGGATGTACATGCAGTTGCACGTATGAATAAACATGCTGCCCTCCTTTTTTGATTGTTGCCTGTTTGCATATCCGCCCTGCGGTTGCATAAACACGGCCTGCGGCCTGGACGGCCTGACGGATTTACGGCGGGCCCTTCCCGCCCTGCTTACGCAGTATTAAGGTTAACAGGAAACCGGGCGTTTGGCAAGGAAAAAATCAATGCCGTGAAATCACAATGTCTTTTAATGTCTGTTCAGCGAGCGTCTCCTCGCAGGCATTGTCCAGCGCCCGGATCACATTGTCAACCCCCTGTACCGGAACCAGCCTCTCCTCGATCCGGAATGTCTCTTCCCCGGCTGTCCTTACAGAATCGAGAATCGCCTTCAGTGGTATTCTCCCGATATCTCTTGAGGGGATGTATGCCGGGGGGTCATCAGAGGTTTCAATAATCAGGCCGTTTCCCTCCAGCAATGAAATCAGTTCCAGTGCCGTATCCACCGGGAGTTCGAGACGGTGCACGAGCCTCTCGAGGTTCCACGGCCGCTTGCTGTGGTAATAGTTGTACCCGATAAAGTACATGATCAGGAACGAAAGCCTCTCCCTGAGCCTGCCGCTCTGCCTGAATATCTCTTTCCTCGCCGTCAGGAAATGAGGATACTGGTGATAGAAGGCGATCTGCGCGCCGACCAGCAGTATAAGCCAGCTCACGTACAGCCATATCATGAACATTATCAGTATGGCAAAACCGGAATAGATCGCCGCGTATTTTGTCGATGACACGATAAAAGATGCAAATGCCCATCCGGCGGTCTCCCACAATATGCCGGCCAGCAGGCCGCCGACAAGTGCAGACCTGAACTTCACCCTCGTATTCGGGACAAAAATATAGATGAAGGTGAATGCGGCGCTGACCATAATATACGGGGCCTTTTCAGCGAAGAAATAGAATACGGTGCCGAATGGCTCGATGGACACGATCCGCTGCACGAATGCATTGCTCATAAAGGACGCCGTAAGCCCGATGGCGGAGAATATCAGGACAGGCCCTATGATAATGACGCTTGTATAATCGCTGAATCTACGCGCAAGGCTCCTTGTCTTCCTGATTTTCCATATGGTGTTGAAGGATTTCTCGACTTTCTGTATGACGGATACCGCCGTGTAAATCAGCATTGCCAGTCCGAGAGAACCGAGCACCCCCACCTTCATGTTTTCAACAAAGCCGATGATCTTGACGGTGATCTCCTCTCCCCTGGGGCCGAGGGGCGCGAGGAAATTCAGTAGAAAGGGCTCGACGAATTCATTGTGCACCCCGAATGCCTTAAGAACTGAGAAGCTGATCGCCAGCAGGGGAACAATTGAAAGAAGTGTGGTGTAAACAAGACCCATTGCCCTGAGGTTGAGCTGACCTTCGGAAAAGTCGCGCATGGCTATATCAAGCAGCCTGAGCGCCTTTATAACGAGTGATTTATATCCGTGCAGGGAAGCGGTGTCAGCCTCCCACAGGTCCCTCCTGAAAAAGTCAGAAAAATTTTTCCACCTGCTCTTCGCCATTCTGCATACAATTCTATCATACCCGGACGGTACCGGGCTCTGTCATTCCGGCCCGCGCGCAGTACATCATCCCTTTCCGTGCCGCCGTGCCCGCCTCTCGCAAGGGGCCGGTACAGACCGGGTAACACGGAAAACACTTCATCTGGTATAATTGTCCATCGCGAATCTTAACCTTTAATGTTGCATAAAAGCGGCAGCGGAGCCTGCCGAAACGCCTTGTTCCGGATGCTGATACTGTCTTTTGACAAAAACAGTCCTGAACTGATCAGGTCTGAAGCGCTGAAGGTGCTTGAGAAAGGCGGCATCGTGGCATATGCCACGGAGAGTTTTTACGCCCTTGGCGTCCCGGCAACAGATGAAGAGGCGCTTGAACGTCTCTTCGGGCTCAAGAAAAGACCTGCTGAAAAACCCCTCCCCGTAATTATCGGTGACACCATGACACTTAAATCCATAGTAAAAGACATTCCGGTGAGGGCCGGGGAATTGATGGAGAAATACTGGCCCGGGCCCCTGACGATTGTATTTCCCGCCGCGGACGCCGTCCCGGCACTGCTTACAGCCGGCACGGGCAAGGTAGCGGCAAGGATCCCCGGGGAGAGCACCGCGCTTTTTCTGGCCCGCGGTCTCAGACTGCCCCTGACCGCCACGAGCGCCAACCCCTCATCACAGCCGCCTGCCGAAACGCCGGGGCAGGTCATGGATTATTTCGGGGATAGAGTGGACCTGATTATTGACACCGGAAGATCACCCGGCGGCAGGCCTTCCACAATCATAGATGTCACCGTTGTCCCCGCGCGGATTTTAAGGGCTGGAAGCGTACGCCTGGAGGAGAGACTTTATTTTTAATGCTGCTGTAATGTTAACCTTAACGTTGCATAAACCGGCTGGAGAGCCCGCCGTAAAACCCTGTTTGAGGTTCAGGGGTTAGCTGGTTCAGGGTTCAAGGGTTATAAGGCGAAGGAAATTACTCCTCCCCTTAAGTTAAGGGGAGGCCGGGAGGGGTTACTTTATAA
>WFVK01000010.1 GCA_015491705.1 Nitrospirota bacterium
GTATAAAGAGACTCCCCCTGGCTTTACATTCTGTCTGAAGGGCAGCCGGTTCATCTCCCATGTCAAGAAACTCAAGGATGTTGAACTGCCCCTGTCGACATTCTTCAATGCCACGGCACCCCTGCTGGAAAAACTGGAAGTCGTCCTCTGGCAACTGCCCCCGAACCTGAAGCTGAACATGAAGAACCTTGAGGAATTTGTGGAAAACCTCAAGCGGTATCCTGTCCGCCATGTCTTTGAATTCAGGCATAAAAGCTGGCTTTCCAAAAAGGTTTTCAGCCTGCTGTCGGCCTCCAACATCGCCGTATGCATGGCAGACTGGCCCCACTTCATCAATGAATTGCCCCTGACCGCGGACTTTGTATATATGCGCAGGCACGGCGAGGGCGGCAGTTATGCGACGAATTACACGACAGAGCAGTTAAAGAAAGACGCAAAAAGGATAAAGGAATATCTGAAGCTCGGCAAAGACGTATATATTTACTTTAATAATGATACATTTGCATATGCCCCGAAAAATGCGCTGGAGTTAAAGGCGATTCTCGAAAGCACCATCCCCAGGACCCTGATGCAGCAGATAGAGGCTGACACCGCCGTACACGCAAAGGTCACGTCCGGAAAGACGAAAAGCACAGGAAAAGTCGCTGCATCACGGGCAGCCAAGACAAAGACAAGCAAGACGGCCGGGAAGAAGAAATCATAAGCCCGCCTCAGGGTACCTTTTCCCCTATCAGGAAGTTTCCTTACATAAAATCGGGGATATCCCTATTTATAAAAATCTCAAATTGGTAGATAATTATTACGAATACTCAAGGAAATCCCGGTAATGTGTAAAGGCGCCGGGTGAACCTGACAGGCGGCACTAACTGCAATCGCGGGTTTTGCGGAGGTTTATGGAAAAAAGATCCTTCAAGAGGATACCGGTCAGTTTCGAGGCAAACATTTTCTGCGAAAATACGGAGTGCCGGGGTACGGTGACAAACCTTTCGGAAACGGGGATGTTTATTAATACAAAAATAGAATTTCCATTTGATCTGAATTTTGAACTCCATATCAGGCTGAACGGAAAGGTGTTGAAGACTCCTGTTAAAATAAGCAGGATAGAAAGGGTGGACAATACTTACGGGGGCATAGGCGTCAGGCTTCTGGACCCTCCTGAAAAGTATCTGGAATTTTTGGACAGACTCAGATCAGGGGCAACCGATGAATGATAAAAACTTACCTTAAATGTTGCAGAAACCGGCAGGGGTAAGGCAAATATCCTGCGGGGAGGAATACAGAGGTGCAAAAGGAAACCACCAAAGGATTAAAAAGTAGGCTGCAGTTTGGACGGATTGCGGTTATGAAGGGCTTCATAACAGAAGACCGTCTTAAAAAGGCCCTGGATGAGCAGATGAACAGCGGAGTCTCCGGCAGGGGCGGTCCCCGCCGGCTCATCGGTGAGATACTGTTTGAGAAAGGCTGGATAAAAAACCGGCAGATACGTGTCGTTCTGGACGAGCAGCAGAGGGTTGCTGTATCCGAAGCCGGTAAAAGGCAATTATGCACTCAGAATAAAAGAGGGGCGGCAGGTTCAAAGGCCGTGATATTACCCGGCATGACCAAGCGGCAGGTGCGGGAGATTCTGTCTTCATCACAGCCCCGCATATGGTATACACCGGGGGAACAGGAAGTATGGTTTTACAAGGTTCCCCGGAAACAGAACATCTATTTTGTTGATGACAGAGTGGAAACAGTCAAATATCTTCAGTAGAAGGACAGAAATTTTCCAAAAAATTTCCCCCTCCTATTGACAAAATTTTCTTGCCCTGATAAACTCCTAAGGTTTCCCCTCTGAGGGAAAAACACCAACATAATAAAGCGTATAAAATTGATATTGGAGGAAAGTTGCCGACAGTCGCTCAGTTAGTAAGAAACGGCAGGAAACAGACGGTCAACAAGACAAAGAGTCCTGCGCTTTCAAGATGTCCCCAGCGGAGGGGGGTATGTACGAGGGTTTATACAACCACTCCCAAGAAGCCCAACTCCGCGCTCAGGAAAGTGGCGAGGATACGGTTAACCAACAAGATGGAAGTCACCGCATACATTCCGGGTGTTGGACATAATCTTCAGGAACATTCAATTGTTCTCATAAGAGGTGGCAGAGTAAAAGACCTCCCAGGTGTCAGGTACCATATTGTCAGAGGTGCCCTCGACACCCTTGGCGTGGCGGACCGCAGGCGGGGGCGGTCTAAATACGGCGCCAAGAAACCAAAATAATTAACGGGTAAATAATTATGCCGAGAAGACGAGTAGCAGCAAAGAGAGAGATATTGCCGGATCCTATTTACAACAGCAAGCTGGTGAGCAAGTTTATCAATTCGATAATGAAAGACGGTGAGAA
>WFVK01000011.1 GCA_015491705.1 Nitrospirota bacterium
CAATAATTCTGGACAACAATGTCTATTCAGCCCCCGTGATCCAGGAAAAAATCTCCGGAGGCAGCGCACAGATTACAGGATCATTCACCATGCAGGAGGCCAGGGACCTCGCTATCGTCCTGAGGTCAGGCTCGCTTCCCGCTCCCATGAAGATGCTTGAAAATGTAACCATAGGCCCTTCGCTGGGGAGGGACTCCATTGAAGCGGGAATAAGGGCGGGCATAATAGGGGCTGTTCTCGTTATTGTTTTCATGATCCTGTACTACAGGACTGCGGGCATGATCGCCGATTTTGCGCTCGTGCTGAATATTGTGTTCCTGATCGGTGTGCTTTCGGCATTCAACGCGACACTCACCCTGCCCGGCATTGCCGGAATAATCCTTGCCGTCGGCATGGCGGTTGACAGTAATGTGCTGATGTTCGAGAGGATACGCGAAGAGCTCAGGCTCGGCAAGACACCGAGGGCGGCTATTGACTCGGGCTATGACAAGGCATTCTGGACCATCTTCGACTCCCATGTCACGACCCTCATTACCGCGGTTGTCCTTTTCCAGTTCGGTACGGGACCTATAAAAGGGTTTGCAGTAACACTCGGCTGGGGGGTCACCATCAATCTCTTTACAGCGCTTGTCGGCACAAAGACGGTCTTTGACCTGATAACCACAAAACGGGAAGTGAAGAAAATCAGCATATGATAGAACTCGTAAGGGGCACGAAGATTGATTTTATGGGCAAAAGATACTTTGCCCTCACTTTTTCGGCGATATTGCTGCTCATCGGTCTGGTGGCCGTTGTCCAGGTCGCGCGCGGGGCCGCCAATCTCGGCATTGATTTTGCCGGAGGAACCGCCGTGCAGATCAAATTCAGCGAACATATTCCCATTCAGGACATAAGGCGGGCGCTGACAGACGGCGGGGTGACCGATTTTGACCTTCAGGACCTGCCCACAGAGAACAAGATACTGATAAGGATCAAAAAGGGCGAGGAGACCCTTGGAAATCTCTCGGAAAAAATAATCTCTGTGCTCTCCGGCACATTCTCCGGAAACAATCTGGTGGTGGATTCCGTGACGGAGATAGGGCCCAAGGTCGGTGCGAGATTAAGAAAAGACGCAATGTGGGCCACCATAGCTGCAATCATTGGCATACTGATTTATATAACCATAAGATTCCAGTTCCGGTTCAGCGTGGGGGCCACGGCAGCCACATTTCACGATGTCCTTGCCGTCCTGGGACTTTTTTATCTGTCCGGCAAGGAAATCAACCTCATCCTTGTAAGCGCCCTTCTCATGATTGCTGGATATTCCCTTACCGATACGGTTGTCGTATTCGACAGGATAAGGGAAAATCTCAGGTATAAATACAAGAAATCCGCACTGGACATCGTCAACCAGAGCCTGAACGAGGTGCTATCGAGGACCATTATTACTTCGCTTACAACCTTTTTCGCGGCCTTTGCCCTTTATATCTTCGGTGGAGAGGTGATACATGATTTTGCCTTTGCCATCATGCTGGGCATAATCATCGGCACGTACTCTTCCATATTTGTCGCAAGCCCGATAGTCCTGCTCATGGGTGAGGAAAGGGCATTCACCAGGAAATGAAAAGCTGTGATTTGCGGGTACACTCCGCAACCTGCAACCCGGAACCCCTATCATGAATCGCAGATGGCTGGTAAGAAGAACCAATCCGGAATTTCTGAATTATCTCTCGGTTAAGGCATCCATATCGCCAGTGCTTGCCCAGGTCCTTGTGAACAGGGGCATCAGGGACGCTGAATCCATCAGGGAATTCCTCCGGCCTTCCCTCAAGAACCTGCATGACCCCTTTTCAATGCCCGACATGCAGAAGGCGGTCGACAGGCTGAAGGCCGCTGCGGACAGGGGCGAGACATTATTTATACATGGTGATTATGACGCCGACGGCGTAACCTCAACGGCGCTCCTCGTCTCAGCGTTCAGGAGACTGGGATTGAAGGTCTTCTATCACATCCCCAACAGGATCAGCGAAGGCTACGGATTCGGCGTGACGGGCCTGCAGAAGGCCGGGGAGTGCGGGGCGGACCTCATTATAACCGCGGATTGCGGCATCAGCTCTGCAGATGAAGTCCTGAAGGCCCGCTCCATGGGCATGGACGTTATAATCACCGACCATCACGAGCCTCCGGACAAGCTCCCCCCTGCGACAGCGGTACTGAATCCATACAGGACGGATTCCGTGTATCCCTTTAAACATCTTGCCGGGGCAGGCGTTGCATTCAAACTGGTACAGGCGCTTTTTCAGGAACTGCGGGGTACGGACGGAGGGTTGCACGCGGAGGAGTTCCTTGACCTTGTCGCACTGGGGACGATTGCAGACTCCGTGCCGCTGACAGGGGAAAACAGGATATTCGCCGCGTGCGGACTCAGGGAGATTAACAGGCCGGGGTGCAGAACCGGGATAAGGGCGTTAAAAGAAGTCGCGCGCATAAACGGCAGAGAGGTCAGCTCCGGCTTGCTCTCTTTCACCCTCCTGCCCAGGATTAATGCAGCCGGCAGGATTGATGACGCCGCTGAGGTTGTCGAGCTTTTACTTACGGAAGATGAGACAAGGGCAGGGGACATTGCAGCGCTTCTTGATGAACACAACAGAAAACGGCAGAAGATCGAAGGGGAAGTGCTGAAGTCGGCCCTTGACATGATAGACACGGCGGACCCCGGGGCCGCGATCGTGCTTTCCTCCGCTGACTGGCATCCCGGTGTTGTCGGCATAGTTGCATCACGGCTGGTGGATATGTTTTACAGGCCGGTTTTCCTCTTTTCAGTAAAGGACTCTGTTGCCAAGGGCTCTGCAAGGAGCATCCCGCCCCTTCATATTTATAAAGCGGTTTCCGAATGTTCAGGGCTTCTCCTCGGCTTCGGAGGCCACAGGCAGGCCGCCGGTCTCAGCCTTGCAGCGGAAAGCCTGCCCGCCTTCAGGGAACGCATAAATTCCATCGTGGAAAAATCGCTCGCAACGGATGACATGACCCCACTGCTGGAGATTGACGCCGCTGTCAGTTTCACGGATATAAATTTCAGCCTGGTAAAGGAACTCAGCCTTCTTGAGCCTTACGGCAATGCAAACAGGGAACCCCTCCTCGGCGCAAAAAACATAGAGATAATAAGCCGCAGGACAGTCGGCGACAATCACCTGAAAATGCAGTTGAAACAGGAAGGAACCGCGATCGATACCATCGGCTTCAGCATGGCCGACAAGCTGCGGTGGACGGCTGCATCCCCATCTCTGGACATCGCCTTTGTTCCGTGCATAAACGAATGGAACGGCACCAGAAACATCCAGTTGAACCTCAAGGCGATCAGGCCCCGCAGTTAATCCCGCGTAATAACGGCCACATCCCCTGACTTCTCCTTACAGTTGCGTTAAACCGTCGCCCCCTGGGGGGCTGTCCCGCCGGTCTATGCAGCATTAACCTTAACGTTGCATAAACCGGCTGGAGAGCCCGGCGTAAAACCCTGTTTGAGGTTCAGGGGTTAGCTGGTTCAGGGTTCAAGGGTTATAAGGCGAAGGAAATTACTCCTCCCCTTAAGTTAAGGGGAGGCCGGGAGGGGTTACTTTATAA
>WFVK01000012.1 GCA_015491705.1 Nitrospirota bacterium
TTATAAAGGTTTTACGGCGGGCTCTCCAGCCGGTTTATGCAACGTTAAGGTATATACATACAGCGGGGCCCTCCTGCACTGGAAAATTATAACATTTTAGCTTAATGTGGCATAAAGAGGCGGCAGGGACTTGCCCGTCAGCGGCATTTTCATGCAAAAGGAATGCAAGCATTTTCCTTGCCAGAACCTTTACAAGGCACACCCTGTATGATAGACTAATTTATGCTTAAAAGCAGATTCTTCTGGATCGTTGCCGCGATAATGATTGCCGTTTTTTCAGCTATATTTACTTACAAGGACCAGGGAATGGAAATCAGCCCTTCTTTCCGGACATCCACCATGCAAAAGTTACACCTTACCCACAGGGAAGACAATAAAGTCAAGTGGGAACTTTCAGCCCGGGAGGCGGTATTCCCTCAGGGCAAAGATGAAATTTTACTGAGGGCTATAAGCCTGATGATAGATCAGTCTCCTAAAATATACATAACCAGCGGAAGCGGTGTTTATAAGATAGACAAAGGAGATATAATTCTCAATAAAAATGTAGAGCTGAATATGGAGAACTCGAGATTCACGACCACCACGCTAAAATGGGACAGCAACGGCGGGATGATAACAACAGATGACCCGGTCAGATTTACCGGCAGTAATTTTTCCATAAACGGAACAGGGCTCGTTGCGGAAACAGAACGGCAAAAAGCAAGGATTCTGAAGAATGTCAAGGCTATTTACTATCAGTAGTGCGGGCCTGATAATATTACCGGTGATATTATCACTGTGCTGCATCGCGTCAGCCTCTGCCCTCATTGAAAAGGGGGGAAAAAAACCTGTAGTCATAACATCGCAGACACTTACAGCGGATAATAAAAACCATACCGCCGTATTCGAGGGCTCTGTTGTGGCAAAAACAGGCGACCTGGTAATCTACTCGGATAAAATGACGGTCTTCTATGATAATTCCGATAATAAAATCAAAAAGATACTCGCATCCGGAAATGTAAAGGTTCATAACAGGGAAAGGGCGATATTTTCGGATGAGGCTGTTTACTTCAGTAATGATGACATGGAAAAAATCATCTTCAGGGGAAATCCCAGGGCCGTCGAAGGAGAAAATGTGATTACAGGAACCCGGATAATATTTTACCCGAAAGATGACCGGGCCGTCGTGGAAGGAAGCCGGGTGATCCTGCAGAACACCGGCAGGAAAAAAGGGGAAGATAAATAGTGCATTTCCTGGAGGTCTCGGGCCTGAAAAAAAGCTATAAAGGGCACAGCGTGGTTTCCGGCATCAGCCTGAACATCAATTCAGGGGAAGTCATCGGCCTTCTCGGCCCCAACGGTGCGGGAAAGACCACAACCTTTTACATGATACTCGGAATTATAACCCCTGATGACGGCGTAATCTATCTTGACGGCGAAAACCTGAACCACTCACCAATGTATAAACGGGCGAGAAAGGGGGTGGGCTATCTGCCCCAGGAGCCTTCCATCTTCAGAAAACTGAAAGTAAAAGACAACATAAAGGCGGTTCTGGAGATAACGGATATTGACGAAACCGCCAGGCGGGAAAAACTCGAGAGCATCCTTGAAGAATTCAATCTCAAACCGTTTGCCGGAAGATACGGGTACCAGCTCTCAGGCGGAGAGCGCCGCAGGGTCGAGATTGCAAGGGCCATAGCCGTTGATCCTGTATTCATACTGCTTGATGAGCCGTTTGCGGGTATAGACCCCCTTGCTGTTATCGAACTGAAAAAGACACTCCGGCAGCTTACGCGCAGGGGAATCGGCCTGATAATTACAGACCACAATGTGCGGGAGACCCTGTCGATAACGGACAGGGCCTATATCATAAGCGAGGGGAAAATACTGGCGCATGGCGTACCGAATGATCTCATTTCAAACGAACTCGTAAAAAGGGCTTACCTCGGAGAGGAGTTCACGTTGTAATGGCACAGGAACAGAGGCTTGAGCTCAGGCTTTCCCAGAAACTGATACTCACACCCCAGCTCCAGCAGTCGATAAAACTGCTTCAGTTGCCGTTGCTTGAGCTTTCGCAGGAGATTAACCAAGAATTGATGAACAACCCGCTGCTTGAAGAAAGATCGGAAAAAGAAGAAGAGGTCATGAACGAAACGCCTGGAACAGTAACTGAAGAAGAACCGGTTCAGGAGGCCTTTGATGATGCCGAGGCGCCGCTTGAGAAGATATTCGGCTTTACCTCTGATAATTATTTTGAAGAGAGGGAAAGCGACGGCAGGGACCTCGGCTATTTCTATGAGGCCGCCGATGAAACAACCTCTCCCTTTGAACGAAACAGAAAAAAACCCGATCTGTACGAGCATCTCCTGTGGCAGTTAAGGCTTTCACATGTACCCGAGAAACTCGGCAAGGTGGCAGAGATAATCATAAACAACTTAAACGAAGACGGTTATCTCCAGGCATCTCTTGAGGAAATTGCGAATCTTGCAGGAGTTGATACGGAAACAACTGGGCAAGCTCTCTCATTTGTTCAGACACTCGATCCTCCCGGAGTGGGAGCCAGAAATCTGCAGGAATGCCTGCTGCTTCAACTGGGACCGCTCAACCTGAAGGGGACATTCGTGGAGAAGCTCATTCTTGAAGGTTTTCCCGAGCTGGAAGGCAAAAAATACAGGCAGCTTGCGGCAAAATTCAGGACATCAATTGAGGAAGTGCTTTCGGCGGTCAAGATCATTGAAGATCTGGAGCCGAGGCCGGGCAGAAATTACTCCGGAGACGAACCTGTCCACATAGTGCCCGACGTATATGTCGAGGAATCCGAGGGCAAATTCATTATAATATTAAATGACGACGGCATCCCCAGGTTGAGGCTATCGAATTATTACAGAAAACTCCTTGCCAACAAACAGTCTCTCGGGCCCGAGGAAAGGCAGTTTCTGGAAGAAAAACTGAGGTCGGCAATATGGCTGCTGCGAAGCCTTGACCAGAGGAACAAGACAATTTACAAGGTCACGGAATGTATACTGAAATTCCAGGAAGAGTTTTTCAGAAAAGGCCCGGAATTTCTTAAACCACTGAATCTTCGGGACGTCGCAGAGGCCCTGGGCATGCATGAGAGCACAATAAGCAGGGTAACTTCCAACAAGTATATTCAGTGCCCGCAGGGTCTCCTGAACTTCAGATTTTTCTTCAGCAATGCCGTTTCTTCATCAAAAGGAGATATTTCATCATCAACCGTTAAGGATATGATCAGGCAGATTATCGCAGAGGAAGACCCTGCAAAGCCGCTCAATGATAAAAAGATAGTCGAAATTCTCAGGGAAAGGGGAATAAACGTGGCGCGCAGGACAGCGGCCAAATACAGGGAAGAGCTGAAGATACCGTCCCACATTAAACGCAAAAAATGGTTCTGAACTGAATCAGCCGACACCGTTCAGGCAAGGGCGGGAGAACCTGCCGTAAAATCGCAGGATTTCACTGCCCGCCGCCGGTGTTTTCATACAACTGTAAGGTTAATATAAATCAGACGAAGGAGGGGTGGCAAATGAATATCATCATTAATTGCAGGCACATGGACCTTACACATAATCTCAGGAACTATGCAGAAGAAAAAATCGGCAAATTCAGCAAATATCTTGCAAATATCACCGAAGCAACTGTTACGCTGACTGTTGAAAAGTACAGGCATAAGGCAGAGGTTCACCTGAAAGTCAACGGCTCGCTGATA
>WFVK01000013.1 GCA_015491705.1 Nitrospirota bacterium
TCTTTGACACCGCGCATGGCCGCCTTCAGCTCTCTCATGCCCTTTCCGAGCGTCCTGCCGAGTTCGGGGAGTTTTTTGGGACCGAATACCAGGAAGGCGACGATAAAGATTAATATCAGCTCCTGTGTCCCGAGATCAAACATTTTTAAACATCCCTTATCAGAGTCTGTGCATAGATTCAGACAGCCGCCGTTTCTCTGTCATTCCAGCTTGTCCGGAATCTTTCCTTGAAGCTTGGTTACATTGAAAATATCAGAAAGACTCTCAAGGTGTCAATTTGGAGACTTTATGCGGGGACTTGTCTGGAATTTTTTCTCTTGACCTTAGTTCGGGGTTTGCCATAAACTTTATAATTCCCAAATAAATCTGAATCTCACAGGAGGAGATCATGTTTGAAGGTTCGATTGTTGCAATAGTAACACCGTTTAAAGACAATAAAGTGGATGAAAAGGCCCTGGCTGACCTCATAGAATGGCATATCGCATCAGGCACGAATGCCATAGTGCCGTGCGGCACGATCGGCGAGTCCGCCACCCTTGAGTATGAGGAGCATTACAGGGTGATAGAGCTTACCGTACAGGCTGTCAGGGGCAGGGTTCCGGTCATTGCAGGCACAGGGGCCAATTCAACGCAGGAGACCATTGTAATGACCCGCAGGGCAAAAGAGCTGGGAGCGGACGGAGCCCTCCTCGTGGTCCCGTATTACAACAAACCCACCCAGGAAGGGCTCTACAGGCATTATAAGGCCGTTGCCGGGGCTGTTGACATCCCTATAGTCCTTTATAATGTGCCCGGCCGTACTGCATTGAACATGCTCCCCGCCACGGTTGAACGGCTTGCCGGGATAAGAAATATAGTAGCCATCAAGGAGGCCAGCGGCAATATGGCCCAGGCAGGAGAGATAATACGCCTCTGCGGCGACAGGATAACGGTGCTCTCCGGAGATGATTCCACGACCTTTCCTTTAATGGCTCTTGGAGGAAAGGGCGCCATATCCGTTTCAGCCAATGTCGCCCCCATGGATGTATCCGCCATGTGCAGGGCCATGCTGCAGGGCGATATAGATGAGGCCAGGAGACTTCATTTCAAGCTTGAGCCGTTAAACAGGGGGATGTTTATTGAGACGAATCCCATACCAGTGAAGACCGCCCTCAGCCTGATGGGAAAGATACAGGAGGAACTCAGGCTGCCTCTGTGTCCGATGGACAGCAGCAACAGGGAAAAACTGAAAAAAATCCTTACAGATTACGGAGTGGAGATAAAATCGGCCTGATTGCCGCAGCTTGATTAATAAACTCCTTTTTGTTATAAAATAAAAGAAAAGAGAAAGGAGTACCTGCCTTGTTTGTGATAAGAATAGAAACTTATTCCGACATTCGAGAATCAGGGAGCCAGCGAAAGACAAGTGTTGTGCGCCCGTAAGGGAATATGCCTGATCTTTCTTTCAAGGCGCCCACCTGTTTTGTACAGGGATTCAAGTTTTATTCTACACGGCAAGGTGGGTATTTTTATATCGCAGATGCGGGACCGGAACTGATTTTATCACCCGCTTTGACAGTTAAAACTTGACAAGGTATGGAAACCCATAAAGATAACACACAGATTTCAGACCCTCACAAACAATGCTTAACTTCTCCGGATGCCTTTAAAAGCGGCATGTTACAGGAGAATTTCGAGGGGGTTAATCTCAAATTTTCAAAAATGTCTCGCGATTCTGTCATGCCGTCCTTGTAAGATTCCTTTCTGTCATAAGCTGTCCAAGGTTGCCGCACTCTGCGTCTGGGGGGGACCAGGTAAAACCCTGGTAATGAAATGGAACTATTTAAATCAGACAGAAGGGCGCCCCTTGCCTGGAGGATGCAGCCAGAGAATCTGGACGAGTTTGTCGGTCAGACACATATCCTGGGCCCGGGAAAGCCGCTCAGGGAGGCCATTGAAAGAGACTCCATAGTATCTCTTATACTCTATGGCCCACCCGGCACAGGAAAGACCGCCCTTGCCCGTATAATCGCCGGAAAAACCGGAGCCTTTTTTATTTCATTGAACGCCGTTACATCAGGAATGGCGGATATTAAAGCGGCATTAAAAAATGCAGATGAAAGAGACAGGACCATCCTCTTTATCGATGAAATCCACAGGTTCAACAAGCTCCAGCAGGACGCCCTGCTGCCTGATGTGGAAAGCGGCAGTGTAACGCTTATCGGGGCCTCGACGCACAACCCGTTTTTCTCCATTATACCCGCCCTGTCTTCAAGATCCATGATATTTCAGTTTTTCCCTTTAAACAGGGATGATATAAAGGTCCTGCTCGAGAGGGCCCTGCATGACAGGGAAAGGGGGGTCGGCGGATACGGTATAAAGGCGGAGCCGGCCGCCCTTGACTTTATCGCCGCTGTTTCGGAAGGCGATGCAAGAAAGGCATTGAATACCCTTGAACTGGGTGTTTTTATTATAAAAAGCAGGAAGTTGCCGTGCTATGACGTTGATCTGGCGAAAGAGGTGCTGCAGAAAAAATCGCTTTATTACAGCGAGGATGAACGCTATGACACCATATCAGCCTTTATAAAAAGTATGCGCGGTGGTGACCCGGACGCCGTCCTGTACTGGCTGGCAAAGATGATAGAGGCAGGTGAAGACCCCCTTTATATAGCGCGGAGAATTATCATTTGTGCCTCCGAGGACGTTGGAAATGCAGACCCCCGGGCACTTCAGGTAGCGGTTGCAGCAATGCATGCAGTGGAATCGATCGGCATGCCCGAGGGACGCATTCCATTGTCGCAGGCAGCGATATACATAGCGATGGCGCCCAAGAGCAATGCATCGTACACAGCCATTGAAAGCGCCCTGTCCAGTATCAGGCAGGAGAGGCTTGCGCCTGTGCCCGCCCATTTAAAGAGCGCGGCTTATAAAGGAGCATCGCGTTTGGGGGCGGGCATCGGATACAAATATCCGCATGATTATAAGGGACGCACTGTAGACCAGCAATACATGACAGAGAACAGGACTTTCTTTTTTCCATCTGAGGAAGGCTACGAAAAAATATTCAAGAAAAGGCTATGTGAAAGGAGGAGCAGATAATGAATGGCACAGTGAATATCTTTGTTATTCTGATAGCAGGGCTCGTGGTCGGTTTTGTTTCGTCGCTCATATACTATAAAGTAAGTTCGAGTAAAAAATTGAAGGAAGTGGAGGAAAAGGCCAGGAATGTTTTACTGGAAGCTGAAAAAGAGGCGAATTCCATTAAAAAGGAGTCCCTGCTTGAAGCCAAGGATACAAACCTTCGTTTAAAGACCGAGGCTGAGAGAGAGCTGAAAGAACGCCGTGCCGAGCTGAATCAGCTTGACAGGAGGCTCAGGCAGAGAGAGGAGATGTTTGACCGCAAGCTTGAGCAGCTTGACAAGAGAGAGTATCATTTCAGCAGGAAGGAACGGGAGCTTAATAACAGGGAAAAGGCGATACAGGAGAAAGAACGCAGTTGTGAGGCGATTCTGAATAAGCAGAAAGACGTGCTGGCCCGGATATCGGGCATGAGTGTGGAGGATGCCAGGAAAGAGCTTTTCAGGAGGGTTGAGGAGGAATCGAAGTTTGAAGCTGCAAAGATTGCAAAACGGGTCCAGGACGAGGCCATTGAGGCCGCGGACAGGAAATCCAAGGAGATATTGAGCCTTGCCGTTCAAAGATATGCAGGGGAATATGTAAGCGACAACACCATCTCCACTGTCAGCCTTCCCGGCGACGAGATGAAGGGAAGAATCATAGGAAGGGAGGGGAGGAATATAAGGGCGCTTGAGGCCGCCACAGGTGTTGAGTTCATTATAGACGACACCCCGGAGACGGTTCTGCTGTCATGTTTCGACCCTGTAAGGAGGGAGATAGGCAGGATAGCACTGGAGCGACTTATAAGCGACGGGAGAATACATCCTACCCGGATCGAGGAAGTCGTGGCAAAGGTCACCAGGGAAATCAATGCCACGATAAAGGAAGAGGGTGAGAAGGCGGTCTTCGACCTCGGCCTGCACGGCATACACCCCGAACTGGTGAAGCTGATCGGAAGGCTTAAATACAGGACATCGTACGGGCAGAATGTCCTCCAGCATTCCAGGGAAGTCGCCTACCTTGCAAGCATAATGGCCGGCGAGCTGAGGGTGGATATAAGGCTGGCAAAGAGGGCCGGTATCCTTCACGACATAGGAAAGGCCGTAGACCATGAGATTGAAGGTTCGCACCAGGCGATAGGGGCGGATATGGCCAAGAAATACGGGGAAAACTTTAAAGTGGTCAACGCCATCCGGGTTCACCACGGCGAAGGCGACCCCGCCACAGTGGAGGCATCGCTTGTCGCGGCGGCTGATGCGCTTTCCGCAGCAAGGCCGGGCGCAAGAAAAGAGACCCTCGTGGATTACCTGAAACGCGTTGAGAAGCTGGAGGAAATAGCCACCTCATTTGACGGCGTGAACAAGTCCTATGCAATCCAGGCAGGCAGGGAAGTGAGGATCATTGTAAAACCCGAGACCGTCAATGATGAACTCTCGGCCCAGATATCGCGGGACCTGGCCAAGAAGATCGAGGAAGAGCTTAACTACCCCGGTCAGATCAAGGTCACGGTGATCAGGGAGTCCAGGTATGTGGAATATGCAAAGTAAACCTTGATGCTGCATGAACCGGCGGGAGGCCCCGCCGTAAAACCGGCAGACTCCGCCGCCCCGCCGGCGATATTTTTATGCTGCTGTAAGGTAGACCTTAACGTTGCATAAACCGGCCTGGAGAGCCCGGCGTAAAACCTTTATAA
>WFVK01000014.1 GCA_015491705.1 Nitrospirota bacterium
ATATTAAGGTTTACTCCTCTATATCGAGTTTAATATACAACTCCTTCAGTTGTCTTGCATCGACTTCAGACGGGGCATTGCTGAGCGGGCATACAGCCTTCTGGGTTTTGGGAAAGGCAATAACATCCCTTATCGAGTGAGCGCCGGCCAGTATCATGACCAGCCTGTCAAGCCCCAGGGCGATGCCGCCGTGAGGGGGCGCGCCGTACTGCAGGGCGTCAAGCAGGAAGCCGAATTTGGCCCGGGCCTCCTCAGGGCTTATGTTCAGCAATTGAAACATCCTGGACTGGACGTCTTTCCTGTGTATACGGATGCTTCCGCCGCCGATCTCGCAGCCGTTCAGCACCATGTCATAGGCCTGGGCCCTGATACTCCCGAGGGATGAACGGCCGTCCGGGCCTGCGGCGTCTTCCGCAAAGAACCTGTCCAGGTCTTCTTCAGCCGGAGCCGTAAACGGATGGTGCATGGCCTCATACCGCCTTTCCTCATCATTCCACTCAAAGAGCGGAAAGTCCGTTATCCAGGCGAACCTGTAGACACCCCGGGGGACAAGTCCGAGTCTCCCTGCCATCTCGTTCCTCAGTCTTGCAAGGCAATCATTGGCAACATCCTCTTTATCCGCCACAAACAGGAGCAGGTCACCTTCCTCCGCCTCAAGCTTCTCGGCAAGGGAGCGCAGTGTCTGCTCCCCGAAAAACTTTGCTATGGGGGATTCAAATCCGTTTCTGACCTTTATCCAGGCCAGTCCCCTTGCCCCGTAGCCCTGCACCTCCCTGGTGAGGTCGTCCAGTTCCTTCCGTGAATAGCCGGCCAGCCCCTTTGCATTGATTCCCTTTACTGTTCCTCCACGCGACAGCGTGTCGAGAAACACCCTGAAAGATGACTCTCCTGCAATATCACCGACATTCTTCAGCTCGAGCCCGAACCTCAGGTCGGGCTTGTCAGTGCCGTACCGCTCCATTGCATCATGATAGGCCAGCCTCTGGAAGGGTTCCGCAAGTTCTGTGCCGTTTGTATCCTTAAAGACCTTTCTGATCATGTCCTCGACAAGCCCCATGACATCTTCCTTTTTCACAAAGGACATCTCTATGTCAACCTGTGTGAACTCCGGCTGCCTGTCAGCCCTGAGGTCTTCATCCCTGAAGCATTTCACGATCTGGTAGTATCTCTCCATACCGGATATCATGAGTATCTGTTTGAATATCTGCGGCGACTGCGGCAGTGCAAAGAAATGCCCCGGATTTGTCCTGCTGGGCACGAGGTAATCCCTTGCGCCCTCAGGAGTGCTCTTTGTCAGCACCGGGGTCTCTATCTCCAGGAATCCCTGCGAATCGAGATATTCGCGGAAGGCCCTCACCGCCCGGTGCCTGATTATGAAATTCCGCTGGATCACGGGCCTCCTGAGGTCGAGATACCTGTACCTGTACCTCAGAGACTCCGATGCCTCGGTCTCGTCCTCGATCACGAAAGGAAGGGGCCTGCATTCATTCAGCACACTCAGTTTTCTTGCCACCACTTCGATCTTGCCGGTGGGAATGGAGGGGTTTTCAGTACCTTCCGGCCTTTGTCTTACCTCTCCTTCCACGCGGATGACGAATTCATTCCTTATCCTGTGTGCCGCCCTGTGAATATCCGGATCCACTTCAGGGCTGAACACTATCTGTACAATTCCGCTCCTGTCCCGCAGGTCGATAAATACGACACCGCCGTGGTCGCGCCACTTGTTGGCCCAGCCGGCCAGCACGACCCTTTCACCTGTGTTTTTCTCCGTAACCTCACCGCATGAATGTGTTCTCATGTTTTGCCTCGCTTCTTGTTTTATTTTACCTTACAGTTGCATGGAATTCTCCCGCCCGGCAGTTACTGCAACATTGTTTCCTTTTTCAGTCTCCTGACCTCTTCGGGCGTAAGATAACGGAATTCCCCCGGCTTAAGCCCGCCCAGTTCAAGACCGTTGATCCTCGTCCTCACCAGTTTTATCACAGGATGCCCCACCCTCTCGAGCATCCGCCTTACCTGCCTCTTCCTGCCCTCATGAATTGTTATCTCTATCCATGAATTGGCCTTCGCCTTCTTTATCCTTCTGACCCTCGCAGGCGCGGTCATGCCGTCTTCAAGCTTTATCCCCCGTTCGAGCTTCCGTATATCTCCGTCTTCGAGGAAGCCGTCTATCTTTACACGGTATGTCTTGGGTATCCTGTTTTTCGGATGCAGTACGGCGTTTGCCAGTTCCCCGTCGTTGGTCAGAATGAGGAGCCCCTCCGAGTTGAAATCCAGCCTCCCCACAGGAAACACCCTGCCCCTGACGCGTTTCAGGCAGTCCCTTATCGTGGGCCTTCCCTCGGGGTCCTCCATGGCGGTCAGGCACTTCAGGGGTTTATTGAAGATGAGATAAACCTTCGGCCCTGCGGGACGTATCAGTTTGCCCCTGACCTTGATGTGGTCCCTCTCGGGATCGGCCTTCATGCCCAAAACCGCCGGCACGCCGTTGACAGTCACAAGGCCCTCGAGGATCATCTCCTCGGCCTTTCTTCTTGAGGCGATACCGCATCTTGCTATTATCTTCTGAATCCGTTCTTCCATTTTCAGCAGGCCGTGTCCGTTGTTCGTGGCCACAAAAGACAACGCGGGGAAACGGACACGCAGGACGGCCTCTTCAAAAAAGCCCTCTTTCAGGTGCCATTAATATATCATAAACACCGGGTAATAATTCACCGTCCCGCAGGTTGACAAATACTATATCATAATAGTATGTTCATATTTGCCTTTGTAATCCGGGGAGTATTTTCGGCTGACCCCCTCTCATCCCGCCCCGGCGGCAAGTGCACAAGGCCCCGCTCTGATACAGACGGAGCAGGTGCGGCCGGCCCTGTCCCTTCCATTATATATAAATGTAAGACGCCATGAGGAACGCGGAAACTAAAGAAAAGGAAATGAACTGGACCTGGCTGCTCTTTTCTTTCCGGGGCCGGATCGGCAGGAAGCCCTACTGGATATTCAATCTTATAATCCTGTTCGGCTGGATGGTGCTCGGTCTGTTTACGGAGGTCTCCCATGACATCGACCGGATCAGCAGGCCGCAGTTGATGTTCATGCTGTGGATACTCTGGCCCAGCCTCGCCATACAGGCAAAGCGCTGGCATGACCGGAACAAAACGGCATGGTGGATACTGGTAAATTTCATCCCGATCATCGGGCCTTTGTGGGCGCTTGTGGAAAACGGCTTTCTGCCGGGCACCCCCGGTGATAACAGATTCGGGCCTCCCTTCAGATAACCTTACAGTTGCATAACACCATCGCCCGCATGCCGGAGAGCCCGGCGGAAAAGCTTTATCTGCGATTCCCTGAGGAAATATTCAGCACGGCATGTTATAAAGTAACCCCTCCCGGCCTCCCCTTAACTTAAGGGGAGGAGTAATTTCCTTCGCCTTATAACCCTTGAAC
>WFVK01000015.1 GCA_015491705.1 Nitrospirota bacterium
CTCTTACTTCAAGCACGAGCTTTGTACCGGGATTCAACTGTCTCAAGGCCTGCAGGATGTTAAACAGGAGCATGCTTGCAATCCCCGTCCTCCTGAACTCGGGCATGACCGAGATATTCAGGAGATGTGTCTCATCAAGTATGGTGCGGATGCATACATAGCCGACGATCCGGTCGTCTGTCACCGCCACCTTCAGGATGGCCCTCTCGTTGCCGAGTTCGTACCTGAATGAACTCGCGGTCCAGGGGGTGGAGTAACACCGCTTCTCTATGGCAATGACCTCCGGAAGATCATAATATGACATCTCCCTGATTACTATCCCTTCCAATTAATCTCCGCCTCGGACTTTCTCACATAAAAAGGCGCAAGACCCGCAACATCCGCGGTAAGGCCCCTGTTTAATCTTTCAAACGCGGCCTCCGCCACGGTCGAGGCACACGGCGACATCCTTGATGCAGGTGCAAAAACGGCCCTGGCCCCGAGGATTTCTTTAATGACTTCCCTGTAAGTTTCCGCCCCGTCTCCCATGACAACGACCGGCTCATCGATACGGTGCAGCAGTTCCCCGGGATTTACCGCAGCCTCATGCATTATCTTCCTGCACATATTGTCTTCCCACCTGTACAGGGCGGCATAGACCTCGTTCTTTCTTGCATCTATCATAGGGCATATCATATATGAGCAGAAGGGCATGGTCATTGCAAAGGCATCAAGGGTGGGCACGGGAACAACCGGTTTATCCGTTGCAAACGAAAGACCTTTTACAGTGCTGAGCCCGATTCTGAGGCCGGTGAAAGAGCCCGGCCCGATGGAGACCGCAAATGCATCGAGGTCGTGTATGCCGGTGCCGGAGGTCTTCAGAAGCCATTCAACAGACGGCATCAGTCTCTCGGCATGCGCTATCCTGACGTTCACCCTGACCTCGGCGATGAGTCCGCGGCTGTCGTCTGCAATTGCGATGCTGCCGGTAAACGTAGCGGTTTCTATTGCAAGAATTTTCATGGGCGGATGTTAATTGTAAAATTCTACCACAGATTTACAGATAAAGTGCAGAGTGTTTTATAATGTTTCCATGTCCGGCCCTGATAAAAGATTCTATCAACTGATCATCAGCAGGCTCGACGGCGACAGGCTTCCCTCGGTCTCTTACCGCGGGCGCTGTGCCGAGCTTGTCCGCAAAGGCATCGGGGGATTCATCCTCTTCGGCGGCCGCCGTGATGAGACAGAGGGCTTTATTGCGGAACTCCAGTCCATGGCCGCCTCCCCCCTGTTTATCGCATCCGATATAGAGCGGGGAGTGGGCCAGCAGGTGCAAGGATACACCGATTTCCCCTGCCAGATGGCCGTGGCGGCCGCGCTCGGCAGGAAGAGGGCCGGCGAAGTGAAAATCCTTGAGGATGCGGTCCATGCAGTTGCTGAGGAGGCGATCAAGGCGGGGATCAATATGCCGCTCATACCGGTCATGGATGTAAACAGCAATCCGGACAACCCGATAATCTGTACAAGGGCCTTTTCCGGCGATCCCGCAGATGTTGCATGGTACGGCGGCGTGTATATAAAGGTTCTTGAAAGAGCCGGCCTTATAAGCTGCGCCAAACATTTCCCCGGGCACGGAGGCACATCCGTTGATTCCCACATAGCGCTTCCCGTGATCCCGAAACAACTGAACGAGTTGATGCATACGGACATTTATCCGTTCAGGGAGGCTGTAAAGGCAGGGGTCAGCAGTATCATGGCAGGGCATCTTGCCGTGCCGGCCGTTGACCCGGGGCTGCCTGCGTCCCTGTCGGAAAAGGTGATAACCGGCCTGCTGCGGGAGGAACTCGGCTACAGCGGCCTCATCCTCACCGACGCCCTGAACATGCACGCCCTGAAAGGACAGGAGCATGCCGCGGTGAAATGCATAAAAGCAGGGGCGGACATCCTGCTTCACCCTGATGATGCGGATGCGGTTGCCGGGGAACTGAAGCACGCCGTTGAAACAGGGGAACTCGAAGAAGGGAAAATAGATACAGCGGTGAAAAGAATCCTGCATTACAAATCCGCGCTCAGGGATATTAAAAGACACGGCCCAACAGACTGCAGCGGGCATGCAGCGCTTTCCGGCCTGATCTCCGCCATGGCGGTCACCCTTGTGAAAGACAGCGGCGGCGTGCTGCCGCTCAGGGATACCGGGGACGTCACCCTGGTGTTTTCAGGTGATGCTAAATACCATGCCCTGTCTCCCCTGAGAGACTTTGCCGGCGGCGACTCGCGGTGCATTAATGCCGGTGAAGACTCTCTCCCGGATTCCCCCTGCGGAACGGTGATCTTCGCCATCTTTACGGATATTGCGGCATGGAAGGGCAATGCAGGTATCAGGGATGAGGAGAAAAAGGCCGTCAAAAGGTTTATCGGCATGTCGCAAAAGTCGATAGTTATATCCTTTGGAAGCCCCTATGTGCTCCGGGATTTTGCTGAAGCCGGGGCGCTCATTGCGGCTTACGATACAGGCAGGCAGGCCCAGTTGTCGGTCATCGGATGTTTGACCGGCGAGAGGGATTTCACGGGGTCACTGCCTGTGGCTCTCTTCCCGGCCTGAATTCCAGGGCGCGAATTTCAGCAGGAGGAGCATTCCCGGGACAGCGGCCAGCACGCAGGCGATAAAGAAATTTTCCCAGCCGAGTGTCTTGGCAAGAAAACCCGTTGGCGCCGAAAGCACATCCCTGCCGAACGCCATAAAGCTCGTCAGCAGCGCATACTGGGTTGCGGTAAACTTTTTATTGGTGATACTTGCCATGAACGCCATGAATGCGGCAGTGCCCATGCCCGCGCTGATATTTTCAAAACCGATGACCGCTGACAGGGCCGGGATGCTGTGGCCTATGCGCGCCAGCACGGCAAACCCGGCAGTGGATATTGCCTGCAGGAACCCGAAGATCCACAGCGAACGGTTAATCCCCAGGCGAAGCATCATCGCGCCGCCCAGGGACGCCCCCCCGATAACAGCCCAGAACCCGAGCAGTTTCGTAATGGCCCCGATCTCTGTAAGGGAAAACCCCATATCCATGTAAAACGGCGTTGTTATGTTGCCGGCCATTATATCTCCTATCTTGTACAGGAGTATGAAGGCCAGCATCCAGAGCGCCTCCCTGCGCCTGAAGTATTCAACGAGGGGGGCGATGACAGCCTCCACCATGGTCACGGGCCTTTCGGCAACACGGGGCTCCGGTGTCAGGAGCGTGGTGACAATGGCCGGCAGCATGCAGGCGGCTATTATTATATAGACCATATTAAACGACATATAATCCGCCATGATGAGTCCCCCGCCTGAAGACAGCAGCATACCTATCCGGTAACCCAGTACATACAGGGCCGAGCCCATGCCGAGTTCTTCATCCGCAAGGTCCTCCCTCCTGTAGGCGTCCACAACTATATCCTGTGATGCGCTGAAAAAGGTCACCATCAGTGCGGCTGCAACGAGCATGAGCGGGGTGTCTTTCGGATTGGCGAGTCCCATGCCCAGGATTGAGAGGGTCAGGGCCGTCTGTGCAATCAGCAGCCAGCCCCTCCTCCGGCCGAAGAAAGAGATGGTGTAACGGTCGAGAAAGGGGGCCCAGATGAACTTTACTGAATAGGGTATGGCAAGCAGGTTTGTCAGGCCGATCAGGGACAGGTCTATGCCTTCTTTTTTCATCCATGCCTGAAGCACCCCCTTGGTTAAGAGCAGGGGCAGGCCGCTGGCAAAGCCCATTATCAGGGCCACAAGCATGCGCCTGCTCAGGATCGCCCTCAGTATTGTTTTATGTCTTTCAGGAATCATTCAGCAGGCTCCGCTGCCCGTTTATGCAACATTAAGGTGAACTTCCGCGCCGCGTCTCAACCGCCCCTTTACGCAACGTTAAGGATAGCATACTCCGGCGGCCTTCTGAAAGATTTATTTATACTCCTTCGGCATGTTATTATCTCTCACGGCTCCCGGCCCGGGAGTCGGCTTGAATGTCACAGAACGCCCCCTGAACTTCAATTCTTTGACTTTCAGAAAGCGGAAACACAAGTCATGAACAGAAAGGAAATGGAATAACCGATGGAATCTTTTGAAAAGTTAGGTCTGTCTGAAAGGACATTGAGAGTGTTAAAGCAAAAGGGTTTTGAAGAACCCACGCCGATTCAGGCAAAGACAATACCGGCCATACTCGCCGGGGGAAAGGATATAGTCGGCCAGGCACAGACCGGAACAGGCAAGACCGCCGCCTTCGGCCTGCCGCTCATTGAGCGCCTGCAGACCGGGGCAGGGGCAGTGCAGGCCCTTGTTCTTACTCCCACGAGGGAACTGTCCATCCAGGTGGCGGAGGAGATGAATTCATTAAAAGGCAAGAAGAAACTGAGCATCGTCCCGATCTACGGGGGACAGTCGATAGACCTGCAACTGAGAAGCCTGAAAAAAGGGATAGACATTGTTGTGGGCACACCCGGCAGGATACTTGACCATCTGAAGCGCAGCACTTTGATGCTCGATAACATATCCTACCTCGTACTGGACGAGGCCGATGAGATGCTGAACATGGGCTTTCTCGATGAGGTCGGGGAAATCATGGAACACACCGGGCCCCGGAAGCGCATCATGCTCTTCTCTGCCACCATGCCGCGTGAAATACTGCAGATCGCCGGAAAGTATATGGGTGAGTATGATGTAATGAAGATGACCAGGGGGCAGCTTACGGTCAGCCGGACGGACCAGATTTATTTTGAGGTTGCCGCAGAGGATAAATTCGAGGCCCTCTGCAGGATCATCGATATCGAGGCAAAATTCTACGGACTCGTTTTTTGCAGGACCAAGGTCGATGCCGGCGCAGTCGCCGGCCGCCTGACAGAGCGCGGCTACGATGCAGACGCCCTGCACGGAGACATGTCGCAGGACCGGAGGGAACGGATACTGAACAAATTCAAAAAGCGCCTGCTCAATATTCTTGTGGCGACGGATGTGGCTGCAAGGGGGATAGATGTTCAGGATCTGACGCATGTCATCAACTACGCCCTCCCGCAGGATCCGGAGTCATATGTTCACAGGATCGGCCGCACGGGCCGCGCCGGCAAGGAGGGGATAGCCATAACGTTTATTACGCCCCGGGAATACAGGAGGCTCCAGTTTATATGCAGGGAAGCAAAGACGGACATCCGCAGGGCAAAACTGCCCGGGATTGCGGATATAGTCAGATCAAAAAAGCTCAGGATCAAGGCCGAACTCCGGGATATTGTGAAATCACCCCCGCGGCGGGAATACATTGAGATGTCAGAGGAACTTCTGGAGAATAACGAGCCCGCCGATATACTGGCCGCCCTCCTGCAATACTCCCTGCATGACGAGCTGAACGAGCAAAGCTATGCCGTGATAGAAGATGCGGTTGTCGACAACAAAGGCAAGACACGGCTATTTGTGAAGCAGGGCAGACGCGACGGTCTGACACGCAGAAAATTAGCGGATTTTATAAAACTTAAAGGCGGGATAGCAGGCGGGAAAATAAGGGACGTTCAGATTCTCGATAAATTCTCCTTTGTAACACTGCCTTTTCATGAAGCGGAAACACTGTTGTCCTGTCTCAAAAAACACAAAAGGGTCACAGGTCCCGTCATTACAAAGGCCAGAAAGGTCCGCAGATTGGGTTAACCCTAACGTTGCATAAACCTTAACGTTGCATAAACCGGCCGGAGAGCCCGTCGTAAAACCTTTATAA
>WFVK01000016.1 GCA_015491705.1 Nitrospirota bacterium
ATGCAACTGTAAGGTAAACAGGCGGGAGACATGCCCCAAAACCAGCATGAAATATCATGCTTTTCAGTGTTATAATATTTATTCGCATCAAACCGGGAGCTCCCGGCATAACAGCATGAACGTAAAGGATACCGTGATTATGGCGGAGACATCTTTGACCAGGACTGCAAGACCGTACGTTATAACAAGAAAAAAGGTGATTTTTGATTATGCGGGCCTCGACTGTGATACCCCCGAGAAGCTGTTGAGAAGCCCCCTGTTCCTTGAAATCGTCGAGAGGTTTATAGAACGGATCGCATCAAAGGGCAGCTCCATCTTTGCATTTCTCAGCGAGAGCCTGCCCGGCATCAGGCGCGATGAAATGGCAGGCAGCCTCGTCAACCTTTTCAGGCTCCTTGCCGGCCATACCGCCGCGGAAGTGCTTGCAATGAGCAGTGACTACGGGCGTTTAATATCGAATCCGGAGTATCTTCACGAGTTTATCGAGGAGCTGTACAACTACTGGAGGCGTATGGAAAGATTCATCTACATTGAAGCGCCCAAGAGGTCGGAGTATGTAAAAAGCAGCATACACCACACCCAGTTCATCAAGGCCAATGATGAACTGAAGAATAATGTTCTTTACGTGTACAGGCGTGTGGGCGAGAACCTCCTCGGGAAAAACCCGCGTGTTTACAGGCAGTTGCCCGCAGGCGCCAATATGGGGATGCTTCTTGAAAAGATAGAATGGAAATGCCCGAAAGCTCTCGAGGCGCTGCTGGATATTCCTTTCATCAGGCTTTCACTGATAGAGCCTCCCCTGATCCTTTACCCGGAGATGAACAAGAGAAAGGGCAGGTTCACTGAAATAACCGCGCTGAAAGACGAGATGCTCCGCATCGACCCCGGCGAGTGGTTCTGTTTCCCTGCAAAGGTCGGGGCCTTGACCGCGCATATATATTTTCATCAGGACTTTATATCATTGGGACTCTCCCTGAGCAATCTCTTTGAAATAGCGGACTTTGAAGATATTGAAGGCGCGCAGCCTGAAATAATACTCCTCTTCGGCCTTAAATACAGGGGCCTGCCGCATAATACGGCGTTTTACGAGGACCCGGAAACAGGCATCCTCGTAGGTATGATAGGCCATTCAGAGGAGGTTGATTATTTCGGCTATTTCAAGAAAATGACGCTTACACTGCATAACATCGCCATGCTCAACCGCGGGTATATGCCTGTTCACGGCGCAATGGTTTATATCAGGCTCAAGGAGGGCGGCAGCGCCAATGTGGTGATAATCGGCGACAGCGGCGCAGGGAAATCCGAGACACTTGAGGCATTACGGGTGCTTGCGGATGAACATATATGCGAAATGAGGATCATCTTTGACGATATGGGTTCAATCGGCGTTAACGACAGGGGAGATGTGGTCGGTTACGGAACGGAAATAGGCGCGTTTGTGAGACTCGACGACCTGCAGCCCGGATATGCGTATGAAGAGATAGACAGGAGCATATTCATGAACCCGGATAAGGGCAATGCGCGCCTCATAGTGCCTATAACGCGTTATTCCCATATAATCAGGGGGTATCCCCTGGATATCGTGCTTTATGCCAACAATTACGAGCAGATAGATGACGAACACCCTGTTATAGAGTTTTTCTCATCCATGGAAGAGGCACTTTCAGTATTCAGAAGCGGAGCCCGTTTTGCCAAAGGAACAACCGACGAAAAGGGTATAGTGCACACTTACTTTGCAAATCCTTTCGGTGCACCGCAGCGCAAAGACGCCCATGAGAAGATAGTCACCCGGTATTTCAGCAGGATGTTTGAGTCGGGTGTGAAGGTCGGACAGGTGAGGACCAGGCTCGGCATCGAGGGCTATGAGCAGTTGGGCCCTCATCTGGCATCCAAGGAGCTTTTTAATATTATCAAACACCTGCGTTCGTCGTGATCCTGCCGGACGGCTATGGTTTTATGCAACTGTAAGGTTATGCAGCGCGAGATATTGACGGGAGAACATGGGCGCGGGATTTAAGAGATACCTGCCGGTCTGTGCGGCGGTTCTGTTTCTCGTCTCCATGTCAGCGGGGTGCGCCCTCCTTGCACGCCACCCTGCAGGGCCGGCCCTTGAAAGGTTGTCCTCCATTCAGGTGTATTTTCGCGGCTGGAGCGATGATATGGATTTCACAGGGCTTGAACAGGCCGCCGGCCGCTCGCTGCTGTACTACAGGCGCCTGCCTGAGGACGTGACGTTTGAATATGACGGACTGATTTATTCCCCCCGCGAGATGGCGGCTTCCACGAAGCTCTTTATAAGCATAATAAAGAACTATAAAGGCAGTGAGAGAACAGAGCAACTGAGGGAAAAGTTTCTGTTTTTTGAAAGCAGGAATTCCCGGGGGGAGGCATTTTTCACGGGCTACTACGAGCCGCTGATACAAGGGAGCCTGACGCCCACGGAGAAATTCCCCGAACCCGTCTACAAGACACCTGATGATTTGATAGAGGTGGACCTCGCGCTGTTTTCAAAGAGGTGGAAGAATGAGAAAATCGTCGGGCGGCTGCAGGGGAAACGCCTGGTCCCTTACTATTCACGTGATGAAATAGTTTACGGCAGGGTACTGGAAGGGCGTGCCGGGGTGATTGCATATGTCAACGGCATAGAACTGTTTTTCCTTCAGATACAGGGCTCGGGGCTTATAAGACTGCCTGACGGGAGCCTGAAACGGATTAATTATGCGCAGAAGAACGGCCGTCCGTACACTGCGATAGGCGCTGTCCTGAAAGACGAAATTCCGCCTGACAAGATGTCAATGCAGTCAATCAAGGCATATCTGTACGCCAATCCGGATAAGGTCCGGGAGATACTCAACCATAATCAGAGCTATGTCTTCTTCCGCGAGACAGAAGAGGGCCCCCTTGGAAATATCAACGTCCCCCTCACCCCGAACCGTTCAGTTGCAATGGACACAAGGGCGGCGCCACGGGGAGGCCTGGCATATATCGAGACAGAGATGCCCGTGTTTGATGGTGACAGGATAGCCGGATGGAGACCTGTTAAGCGCTTTGTCATGGTGCAGGATACCGGTGGGGCGATCCGCGGCCACGGAAGGGCCGACCTGTTTCTCGGGCACGGTGAAGAGGCAGAGAAGACAGCCGGGCACCTGAAACAGAACGGGCGGCTGTTTCTGATTGTTGCACGAAAAGAATTCATAGGTATGAATTAAGCTTCGTGTCGCATAAAGCAGGCGGGAGATATGAACAGGTTCTGTTG
>WFVK01000017.1 GCA_015491705.1 Nitrospirota bacterium
AGGCAGGTTGATTATAAGCAGTCCCATTACTGCACCTGCAAACAGCACTTTAACGGAATAAGACCTGAATATGTCCGATTGGTAGATTTTACTCTTGAATACCACGCTCATGATGAGCAGTGTGAAGATTTCACCTGCGATCAGGGCCCATGCCGCCCCGTAACCTCCATATTCCGGTATCAGTACCACGCTGGACAGCGCAACAACGGCTGCGCCCGTCCCGTTGGCGATCATGTTGATTCTCTGCAGGCCGGCGCTGAGAAGTGCCACTCCCACCGTGCGTCTTACGACCGCCAGAAGCGTCAGCCAGATCAGTACGGTGAATATTTTTACGCTCTCGGCATATCCGGTCCCGAAAAAAAGGGGTATTATGTTTTTGCTGAATAAGGCGCCTATTATGCACCCGGGCACGGCTACGGCGATGATTAACTGCTGATGCACCATATGAACCTTTTTGAAACTTTCCCTGTCGGAAACATACAGGCTGGAAAGCGTGGGATAAAGCGCCAGGATTATCAGCTCGCCCATACGGATGAGTATCATGGTAAGTCTGTGGGGCGCGGAAAATACTCCCAGCATTTCAGATGTGCTCCAGATACCCATAAAGAATATGGGAATAAAAATAGTCAGATTATTGAAAATCCCGTTTGCCGCAAAATAGAAAGACTCCTTAATATGAAACCACCACTCTGCAGGAGACAGCCTTAAAGAAAAACCTGTCTTTAATTTCCGGCGCAATATCAGCATAAAGACCAGTGTGCCGGCAAGAAAAGCTCCTGAATATATAACAGAGGCAAGCAGTGTGTCGGAACGGCTCTTCACAAGCAGGTATATGCCGGCGAGAAAGAACAGTGACGTGGCAAGGCGGCCGAATACTATAAACTCCATCCTCTCCAGGCCCCTGAACACCCAGTCGGACGACAGCGAAGAAGCCACGACAAAGAATGCGCCGCCCGAGAGTATAAGTTTTTTCTCAAGGGGCATATCGATTAAGTAAAGGGCACCGGTAAAGATCATAAACAGTGCCAGAGCAAAAACAAATCTCAATGAATTAAGGGTGCTGTATAATCTTGCGGTCTGATCCCTGCGGCGGGCTATCTCCCTTGTTCCATAGCCGGTCACTCCCATATCGGCCACTGTCCACAGGTAAATTCCGACGGCGAGGGAGAGTGAAAAGAGACCGAATCCGGCCTTCCCGAGCACCCTTGCCAGGTAGGCCGTTCCGATAAATATAATAACCCTTGAACTTACCTCGCTTACGGCAAGCCATGATGTATTGCTGAGAATTCGTCTGGATAACAACATTTTCAATGGACGTTACCTTGCAGTTGCGTTAAACTACCGGGAATGGGCGGGGCGCCTTGCAGAAAAATACTCGCAGGTCATTTTCAGTCCATCCATAAGGGATATCTTCGGCTCCCAGTGCAAAATCTCCCGCGCCCTTGTACAGTCTATTACGCTCCTGCGTTGCTCGCCCGGCTGGGGAGGGCCGTGTTTCTCTTCAACGGACGGCTGTATAATCTCCTTGAGACTGTTGAAGATACGGTTAATCGATACCTCGACACCTGTGCCTATATTGAATATATTTTCCGCCGCATCATTTGTAATTGCGAGGATGTTGGCTTCGGCTACGTCTCCAACGTATACAAAATCCCTCGTCTGCTCGCCGTCTCCGTTGATGACCGGCTCTTGTTCGTCAAGCATCTTGTGAATAAAAATCGCCACGACACCCGCCTCACCGTGAGGGTCCTGGCGTGGTCCGTACACATTGGAATAACGCAGCGACACATAGTCCAGCCCATAGACGGCCCTGTAATAGTACATATAATGTTCAGCCGTCAGCTTGGTCACGCCGTAAGGGCTGATGGGACGTGCAGGATGTGTCTCAGGGGCCGGAAAGACATCCTGTTCTCCGTAGATGGCGCCGCCTGTTGAGGCAAAAACAACTTTTTTCACTTTATACTTGATACAGTTCTGGAGGATGTTTATGGTGCCCAGTATATTTATCCTCGCGTCGGAAACAGGGTCTGCAACGGAAAAACGGACGTCTTTCTGCGCAGCCTGGTGGCATACGTAGTCAGGCTTTTCACTGCGGAAAACCGCCTCCAGTTGCGGGTCCTGAATGTCCATCTTGTAGAACACGGCCTTTGCATTGACATTTTCTTCCTTGCCTGTCGAAAGATCGTCTGCCACAACAACATCATAACCCTCATCAATCAATCTGTCTACAATGTTCGATCCAATAAAACCGGCCCCGCCGGTTACCAGCACTTTCATCATTCCCCCCCTAACTTGTTTCTCCTCTTTTTTGTCGCATACCCTGAGACCTCACAGCGGCATTAAGATACGCCGGCGGCCGGCAGGGCTGCCGGCTTGTTTTATGCAGCATTAAGATCATGTAAGCCTGTAAATCATTTCCGGAATAACATACCTGCGGTTGTTCAGGATAGCACCGACTATATTGGCCTTTTTCTCTTCAAGCGGCTCAATCGCCCACCTGACAACCTGCCGGTTGGTCTTTCCTTCGTTCACTACAAGGATGACGCCGTCTGCAAATACCGAAAGCAAAACGCCGTCCGTAAAATTCTTCAGGTCTCCGCATGCAATAAGGACTATATCGTATCTTTCCCTTACCGCCTGCATTACAGCAGCCATGGCAGGGGATTCAAAAACGTCATCTGGAAGAGACAGGGATTTACCCGCCGGCAGAACATGCAGATTCGGGCCTGCATCCCGTATCGCTTCATCCAGGGAGAGCTTACCCGCAAGCACATCCGCCATCCCCTGATTGCCCGACACCTTAAAAAACTTCGACACCGAAGGGGACTTCAAAGCGGCATCAATAATAATCACTTTATGGTTCGCATTACGGGCCATACAGGCTCCGAGATTGGCGAGCACAGCGGCGGTTTCCTCCGGTGAGCCTTCCGCATCGGTTATTAAGAGGGTCTTTAATTTCTTCTCTTTGCACAGAAGATATATCCTCGATGAAAGTTTCTGAAACGGGCGGATGTCTTCGGGGGCCGCCGGATTGATCTCGGTAATGAGGCGGCTGTCTTTCCATTTATTATTTGCAGGAAGGGAGCCGATCACCGGGACATTGAGAAATTTTTCCACATCATGGGGCGACTTGAATGACTGATCGAGATAATCGATTATGAAAACAAGCATCACGCCGAAAAACAGACTCATAAAGAATGATATGAGAAGGACAAAGGTGTCCGGCTTGGCAACCGGTGCAGCCTTTCTGGCCTGTTCTATTATCTTGACGCTTGCAGGCCCCATTGCCTCTATGTCCGGCAGCGGGGTGCCGTCAAGCCTGTCGAGTAAATCTTTTATATACTTTTTCAGCAGCACCACTGTTGTATGTTTTTCACCATATTTCAACTGCAGTTCGGCAACCTGCTGTTCAAGGTCGAATATGACGTACGACCGGCTTACTACATTGGCTATCATCACCGCCATTCTGGGATCATAGTCTGACACGTTTATATTGAAAATACTCACATCGCCAGGTATCCTGACCCTTATATTTGTTTCGAGATTTCGCATGGCCGTATCGAAGAGAAATTCCTGTCTTTCTTCAGGCGTCATTTTCTCGAGTTCTTCATTTATCTTTCTGACCCTTCGGTCTATTAACAAGGCCTTAAGCTTCGAGGAAAATTCCTTTTCGTAATCAAGCGGGCGCTGGTCAAGGCGCAATGCCTTAACCGCGCGCTCAAGAACGGTTCTTGACTTGACCATCTCGGCATATGAAGTCACTATGCTTTTCCTTCCAAAAGACATTTTCCTGTAAATATCCACATCGGTCTTTTTGTTCCCCTCTACCATCATCTTGACGCTTGCCAGGTAAAGCGGGGTTTCAGTCTCCTGTGATACGATGACCGTGGCCATTACAACGACTACGGCGGTTATAATTATGGCCTTCCGCCTGAAGATAACCCTCAGATAATCCCGCAAAGTTGTTTCTCTGCTTTTGTATGCCTCCACTTATTTTATCCTCCAGTTAAAAAATTCCCGTTGAGACTATTATCGTATCCCCCGGTTGAAGCCTGATGTCCGCTGTGGCATCACCCTTGATCACCTTACCTATGTCCACACGAATCTTCTCAAATCCGCCCCCCTGACTCTTCGCCCTCAGTATGTTAACACGGCTCTCGGAACCCCACTTCGTGAATCCACCGGCTATCGTTATCGCCCTGAATACCGTCATGTCTTTCTTCAGATCAAATTCCCCCTTCTTGTTCACTTCTCCGTATATGTAGAATTTCTTGTTCCCCTCCACTATCAGGATGTCGTCAGGCTCCAAAACCGTGTCCTCCACTTTCCGGCTCTCTATCGCCCCCTCGTTAAGCTTCGCCTCCACTAAATCACGATACCCCCCTGTACTGCCCTCTTCTTTCCTCCTTACCCTTATCCTGCCGTACCGCCCGCTGTCCTTTACTCCTCCTACAGACAGCAGCGCCCTCAGCACCGTCATCCCTTCCTCAAGCGGAAACCTCCCGCGCTTCATCACTTCACCCTCTACCAAAAACGTCCGGTTCCGCTCAACTATCAGTATGTCATCTGCCCTCAGTAACGTCTCCTCTACTTTGCTGCTCTGGATTACTCCCTCATTAAGCCTCGCCTCTACTACTTCCCTGTATCCGCCCTTCTTCCCCCTCCACTTCCGCCTCAGCTTTATCTTCCCGTACTTGCCGTTGTCATTCGCCCCCCCTGCCTGCAATAACGCCTTCAGCACTGTCATGCCCCTCTCAAGCGGAAACCTACCACGCTTCACTACTTCACCCTGTATCAGTATCGTCTTGTTCCTCTGCACTATCAATATGTCATCAGGCTCAAGCAGCGTGTCCTCTATCTTCCGGCTCCTTAACATCCCGTTGTCAAGATACGTCTCCAGTACTTTCCTGTACCGGTGACTGTCCCCCTCACGCCGCCGGATTATTACTTTGCCAAAAAGCCCTTCCGGCGTTACTCCTCCTGCCAGTGACAGCGCCTTCAGTAACGTTATGTCCTCTTCATACATTATCTCCCCGCGCTTGTTCAACTGCCCGTACGTGTATATCTTCCTGCTCATCGACTTCGCAAGCAGTACCGTCACTACAGGATACTTTACATACCCCTCCGCTAAACGCTTCGTTATCTCTTCACGTATCTCCGACAGGCTCAAACCCTTTACATATACACTCCCCAAATACGGAAACGTTATCGTCCCGTCCGACGCTACAGGCGCTACTGTCCTCAAATCAGGATGGTCTATTACCCTTATGTCTATTACGTCGTTTATCCCTACCCTGTACGCATCCGCACTATCCACCTTCCCTGCTACCTCGGCCCCAAAAACCGTCCCTCCAACCACTGTTACCATCAGTATCGCTGCCAATATGCTTGCCGCCAGTATCCTCCTTGCCTTCATTTCTTCCTCTCTCCCCGTCTTTGATTCTCTCCTCCCTCTCATATTAGGGAAATTTCTTGCGTGATTATGTGACTTTAAGATTTATACCAGGATAACTATACCTTATTATACATTAGTTTGTAAAAAAACTTCACAATCGTTTACAGTTTTTTCTTGAATTTGTATAAAATTAATACACTGACGGGCCACGCCGGAAGCCGGCAGACTTTCATCTTCCTTCACGCGACGTCAGGTCTCTGCTTCCGGTGACATTTCTCACCTTGCACCGACCCCTAATAACACAACCGGTATGGTCTTGAAGAGTATTTTGAAATCAAGCCATAAGGACCAGTTATCAATATATTGAAGATCAAGCCTCATCCATTCGTTAAAATCAACTATTTCATTCCTGCCGCTTATCTGCCACAGGCAGGTAATGCCCGGCCTCATACTGAGCCTCCGTCTCTGCCAGATCGTGTATTTCTCCACCTCGGAAGGCAGGGGCGGTCTTGGCCCGACCAGACTCATATCCCCTTTCACTACATTCCATAACTGCGGGAGTTCATCCAGACTGTACTTTCTGAGCCATTTACCGACCTTCGTTATTCTCGGATCATTCGTCATCTTGAATACCGGTCCGTTCATTTCATTATATTTAAGTATATCTTTAAGTTTGGATTCAGCCTCGACTATCATCGTCCTGAATTTGTACAACATGAATCTCCTGCCGTACAAAGTGCACCTTTCCTGTTTAAAAAAGACCGGGCCGGGAGATGTCGTTTTTATAAGGACACATATAATCACAAAGAGGGGAGCGAACAGCACGATTCCGGCCAGCGAGGCCGAGAAATCAAATATCCGCTTCACGAAGAGATGCCCCAGTTTGTCCGTTGTGCTTTCAAAGGCCACCAGTGGAAATCCCTGGAGGTCGGTCTGTTTCGCCCTTGAAAATTTCAGTTCGAATAAGTCCACAGCCAGATTGACCTTCAGGCCGGCGCTCTCACAATAGAGAATTGCATTTTCTATCCTGTCCAGAAAGGAGCGGGGCACGATAAATACAATCTCGTCCACGACATTCTTGCTTATTATTCCCGGCACATCATCCAGTGACCCTATGACTTCATATCCATTTATGATTTCTCCCTTCTTTCCGGGATCCATATCTATGAGCCCGATGATCTTTATGCCCCAGTCGGGATTATTGTGAACCAGATCCATGAAATTCTTCGCTCTTTTGTTGGTGCCAACGACGAGTATTCTCCTGAACACTATCAGGGCGCTTCTGAAGCTGGTGTCCCGTCTTCTGAGCACTTTGACTATATGCAAAAGCAGGATCTTCTCGAGGCTGATAAGAATTGCCGCGGAAAGAAACGTAAAACCAATAAACAGCCTGCTTATATCTTCCTGTCTCCTGAGGATAAAGACATAACTTCCGAAAACAATAAATCCGACAAATGTCGTCTTAAATACGATAAGCAGCGATGAAGGCATCTGCACCACGCCCGGGGACTTGTACATACCGAAGTAAGACAGGAGAACTCCCCATATAACAAGGAGCAGCGGCAAAAACCCGGCATAATAATCTATGGATCTGAGATTTTCATCCGTCAGATAGTCTCCCAGAAAACTTACCGGGTAAATGTTGAGAATCTTATCCCTCAGCAGATAGCCTATAAAAAATGACACGGCAACCAGGCAAAGATCGCTGATTATCTCAACCCTTTTGAATATCCTGTTCTGTTCTTTTATCATCAGAACGTCTTTTTCAGGCTTATGGAAACCGTATTGCGCCTGTACCCGTAATCTTCCCGTGTGGAATCATAATCGGAAAAGGCATATCGAAGCTGTCCGGTAAAGTCTTCAAGGAAGGCATATGAGAATGTAACATCCGCCCCTGTAAGCGTGTTGATTACCCCTGTTTCGAGGAATTTCCCCTCACCATAAAAACCCAGCAGTTTGAAACCGAGTTTATCAGATAGCTGTCTTATGAAATTTGCAGAGGCCCGCCAATTACTGAAAACATCTTTCCGGTCGGATACCGACCTCTCACGTTTTATAAATGAAAGTTTCACCCTGGTCTTTCTGTCTATTTCATCCGTAAGAGAACTCTGAATATAATTTTTAGTAACACCGAAAGACGGCAGATAGCTTACTCCCACACTTGCATTGATATGAAGCTTCTTCTTTAAATACTGTTTTATGCCGACGGCAGCGGTGTGGTTTGAAATATCGAAACTGTTCCTGGAGAAATGATATGACAGGAAAAGAGTTGTGGCGGTGTTACGGCGGTAATTAACATTAAATCCCAGATCATTCCGTGAAGAATCCCTTAAATCTTCCTTGGGAAACCTGGTTACCGTATATGCATAATTTGAATTGACCGTAAAATGATCACCTAAGTTCCTCTGGTAATTAACAGCGGCCCTGTTACGGAAAGTCTCCCGTCTTCCCCTCACCCTTCCGAACTCCTCCTCGAAACCCGCCGGAGTCCGGGAATGCGAAAATGCATCCGTCAGCTTTATCCTGTCGTACGCTGAAAACTCATTAAGAAAGCTCAGAGATACTCTCTCCGAGGAACTCTTGATTTCATCATACTTGCTGTGGAAACGTTCATTTGCACTGGCGTTAAGAGACAGTGAACGCCTTCTGCCTTCATATCGCACACCCACATCAAGTCCCAGCGCCGTGACAAAATCCTCTTTTCTGTCTTCTCTGGTGAACGTCAGGTTGTCATCATAGGTTTCCGTAACAGAGGTCTGCACATTAATATCCATCCCCCTGTACGGGAAGGCGTAAGCATTTAATGAACATAGCAGTACACTCAAGAGAAGCGTGCAGAAGCTTACAATAAATCCGGTATTGGTAACAGAGCGATTTTCAACCATTCAATTAATAAAAACAAGCGGTAAC
>WFVK01000018.1 GCA_015491705.1 Nitrospirota bacterium
CAATGCCATCGGGTCCATTAGGCGGCACGACTGTAAAGTTGGAAGTGTCCAGGACGACATTCGTGCCGTATTCGTCTTCCAGATCGACTGTCCTGACAGGACCGTTTTCATATCCGTCGGCAGCGTCAGCAAGAGAGCCGTTGTTATCTCCGTCAAAACCCATGGAATAAGTATTGGCATTTCCGTCAAAGGTGATTAAATACTGGCGGTTTTCCCTGATGGCGATTGTCCTTGCAAGCCTCATGTTCTGAAGTAAATCGCTTGCAGCCCTTTTTACCCTGCTCTTGGCGACGAACTGGCTGTACCGGGGAGCGGCTACAGCGGCAAGGACTGCAATTATCGACATTACGATTATAAGTTCGACGATTGATATGCCTTCTTCTCTTTTCAATATGCCACATTTAAACATGTCCGTATTATAAGCAATTTTGATGCTAAAAACAAAAATATTGTTTGGAGAGGGGTTGGAGCCGGGCCGGGTATTGGTTGTGTAATCTCTTTCACAAAACTATGTAATCTGCTACACATGCCTTTAATATCCTTTATCCCGTCCCTTTGCTTTTTTCCTGTTTCTTTCCACCCTGCTGAAGATACACCCGCAGTATTTCTGCCTGTAGAGCCCCAGCTCTCTTGACAGGGCCATGGCCTCCCTGAAATACGGCCTGTAGTCCCTGAGGTGGAAAAGCACATTGTGTTTTTCCGCAAGCCGTCTGCCGGTTGCCGCAATCTGCTGAAAATCCTGGTAAGGGCTTATGAGCAGTGTGGTGGAGAATGCTTCAAAACCGTGTTGCCGGGCCTGCCGCGCTGTGTTCTCGAGCCTCAGGCCGTAACACCTCTTGCAGCGTCCGGGAGGATTTAAGTCCTCCCGGATGCTCCATCCGGGGTATTTGTTCAGAATGTCCTGAATATCCTCATCCTGGATATTAAATATCCTGAAATATTCCTGCGGCGAATATTTTTCCGTATGGATTACGTCGAATTTCCACTTTTCCGATAACCGGTTTAAGGATTCAAGCCGCAAATTATACTCATCATGCGGATGGATGTTCGGATTGTACCAGAACCCTGTAAGGTTATGCCCTTCGGATATTAATATCTTGAAGGGGTACAGGGCGCAGTTGCCGCAGCATATATGAAGAAGAATTTTCACCTTTGCTGTTGAAATATCACCCGTGCAATATCACGGCCGGTTCAGAACAGCCCGCTGTCTTTTTTTATCCCGAAATGCTCGTATGCGAGTTTTGTGGCCATCCTGCCCCTGGGGGACCTCTCTATAAACCCCTGCTGCAGGAGATACGGCTCATACACGTCTTCTATTGTATCCTTTTCTTCACGGATTGAAGAGGCGAGCGTCTCCAGACCCACGGGGCCCCCGCCGTATTTTTCTATTATGGTAAGCATGAGTTTCCGGTCCATGTCGTCAAATCCCATTTTATCGACTTCCATTGCCGTGAGGGCCTGTTCCGTTATTTTCATGTCAATTACGCCGTCACCCTTTACCTGTGCGAAATCCCTCGTGCGCCTGAGCAGGCGGTTGGCTATCCTCGGCGTGCCCCTTGCCCTTCTGGCAATTTCAGATGCCGCTTCTTCGGTGATCCCGGTATCGAGTATCCTGGCAGAGCGGAGGATGATCTTCTTCAGGTCGGGAGGCCTGTAGAAATCGAGCCTGCTGATTATCCCGAAGCGGTCCCTCAGGGGCGATGTCAGCAGGCCTGTCCTTGTTGTGGCGCCGATGAGTGTAAATCTGGGCAGGTTCAGTTTAAGCGACCTGGCGCTTGGCCCCTGTCCTATGATTATATCGAGCTGGTAGTCCTCCATCGCGGGATAGAGTATTTCCTCTGCTATCCTTGGAAGCCTGTGTATCTCGTCTATAAAGAGTATGTCCCTGTCGCCGAGATTGGTCAGGATGGCGGCGAGGTCCCCCGGCCTCTCGAGCACAGGGCCTGATGTTACTTTTATATCAGCTCCTGTCTCAGCGGCGATTATGTGTGCAAGGGTGGTCTTGCCGAGCCCCGGAGGGCCGCAGAAAAGGACATGATCAAGGGACTCGTTTCTCCCCCTGGCCGCCTGTATGAAGATTTTCAGGTTTTCCCTGACCTTGTCCTGGCCGATGAAGTCTTCAAATGCCCTCGGCCGGATACTCAGCTCAAAGTTGAGATCATCCGTAACCGGTTCCGGGGTGACGGTTCTTTCAGGGGTGTCTTTCATAAAATTAGTCCGTAAGATATTTTAATGCTTCCCTGATAATATCTTCAATGGCCTTTGCCCCGTTTTTCACGGCTGTGTCCACGGCCCTTGCGGACATCGACTTGTTGTAACCGAGGTTGATCAGCGCCGATACGGCATCCTCAGCCGCCGGGCTTTCCTGATGTGAAGCGGTTGCGCCGGCACCGGCTGAAGGCAGTTTGCCCTTCAGCTCGAGTACGAGTCTCGAGGCTGTCTTCCTGCCGAGGCCGGGAATGGCGGCAAGCAGGGATACGTCCTCATTGTGCACTGCTTCAGTAAATCTCTGTACGGACATCCCGGAAAGGATTGCGAGGCCGAGTTTGGGACCCACACCGCTGATACCCATGAGGGTGGTGAAGACTTTTCGTTCTTCTTCTGTAAGAAACCCGAAGAGCTGAAGAGCGTCTTCCCTGACATGGGTGTATGTATGCAGGTATACCGCTTCGCCGGCATCCGGGATATCACCGAGGCTTGATAACGGAATGGACACGTGGTAGCCGACACCGCTTACATCCACGATTATCCCCTCCGGTTTTTTGCTCAGGACGGTGCCTTTAAGAGAAGCTATCAAGTCTTTCCTCCGGTTTATCTTCAGAATACGATATCGGATATTTTACCTTACAGCGGTATAAAAATATCAATTGCAGACAGCGAAGGTTTTATGTAAACCTTAACGTTGCATAAACCGGCTGGAGAGCCCGCCGTAAAACCTTTATAAAGCGATGGGATGTTGGAAATACGTCTCTGTTGCAGGAAGTAACGGGGAGTGAAATTGCAAAAGAGGTTAATATGCGTGCTGAATATTTCCTCAGGGAATCGCAGATAAAGCTTTTCCGCCGGGCTCTCCGGCATGAGGGCGATGGTGTTAATGCAACTGTAAGGTAAATGTAAGGTTAACGTTTATTAAATGTTGAAGAGTTGATGTGGCATATGCAGAGGGCGAGCGCATCCGTGCTGTCTTCGCTTAAGGATGAATCCGGAGCGTTCAGATCCAGGATAATCTTCACCATTTCCTGGACCTGTCTCTTTTCAGCCCTCCCGTACCCTGTAAGCGCCATCTTCAGTTCCGTTGAGTTGTACTCGGAGACCGGAATATTATTTTCAGCGGCCAGGAGCAGCACAACGCCCCTTGCGGATCCCAGGGCAAAGGCGGAGCGTATGCTTTTATGGTAAAAAATCTTTTCAAGGCACAGGTGAGAGGGCCTGTACTGTTCGGTAATGGATTTGAGGGAATCGTAGAGCGTCTTCAGCCGCTCCGGCAGGGGTTTTTTCTTGTGCAGCTTTATATCGCCGGAAACGATGTGCACGGGATTTCCCGCTGAACCGCCCCCGCGCCTCCGCGTCTCCACAATGCCGTATCCGCAGCATACGGTGCCGGGGTCAATGCCGATTATACGCATAGATACCAGCCTGCGGGCGATCCCCTTTCATCAGCTTTCTGCCATTATTTCATCCGGGATATCGAAATTTGCATACACGTTCTGAACATCGTCGTGGTCTTCGAGGGCCTCCATAAGTTTCAGCATTTTTTCGGCATCGCGTGCTTCAAGCTTCACGTAACTCCGGGGGATCATGGTTATTTCGGCAAGGGTCAGAAGAATATTTTTTTGCTCGAGGAATTCCTTGACCCTGTTGAATTCACCGGGTGCTGTTATGATCTCGTGGTTTTCTTCGCCGGGGTCGCTCCTGAAGTCCTCTGCACCTGCATCCAGGGCGAGGGACATGAGTTCATCCTCGCCGATGACTTTTTTGTCGACAAGAATATAGCCCTTTTTATCGAACATCCACGCAACGCATCCTGCTTCGCCCATATTACCGTTGTGCCTGGCCATGATGTGCCTGATCTCGCCTACGGTCCTGTTTTTGTTGTCGGTCAGGACCTCGATCATGACCGCGACACCGCCGGGGCCGTAGCCTTCATAGACTGTTTCCTCATAATTTGTGCCGGGAAGCTCGCCGGTGCCTTTCATTATCGCCCTTCTGATATTGTCGGAGGGCATGTTGACTCCCTTGGCCTTTTCAACGGCAAGCCTTAATCTGGGGTTCATATCCGGGTTGCCGCCGCCCATCCTCGCGGCGACACTTATCTCCTTTGAGAGTTTTGAGAATATCTTGCCTTTCTTTGCGTCAACAACGGCTTTCTTGTGCTTGATTCCAGCCCATTTTGAATGTCCGGACATGGTTTGCTGATATTACCTTTCTTTTGAGATTGTCATTCCCCCCCTGCCGTGACATAGAGATGCTGGCACCGGGGCGGGGGAGGCCGGGAGTTTTTACGGCAGGCTCTTCCCGCCCGTCTATGCAACACCGGGGTTATGCAGCGTCAGGCAGGATGCCTGTATTGTTAATATGGGTCGTTAATGCAGGTTTCCGGCCTGATCGTGCAGTAATTATAAGCAATATGCCGGCTGAAAGGCAATAAAACCATCTTTGCCTTAATGCTGCTTTCGTGCCGGCGTTTTTCTCCTGCTGCGTTTTTTCTGCCCTTTTGCAAAGCCTTTCTCACCGGCACTCTTTTTCCGGATGCGCCGCGGCCTCTTCCGGTATCCGGTGACGATCATCTCAGCGGTCACCGGCATGACCTGGATCTTCTGCCTGATATATTCCTCTATATCGGCAAGTGAATGGACATATTCCTCGCAGGCGAGGCTTATGGCCCTGCCGCGGGCGCCTGCCCTCGCTGTCCTGCCGATCCTGTGCACATAGTCCTCGGGGTCCTGTGGGAGATCATAGTTGATCACATGTGTAACACCGTCGATATGCAGTCCCCTGCTGGCCACGTCCGTCGCCACAAGGATCGGGAGGGAACCCTCCCTGAACCGCGAAAGCACCTTCATTCTCTTTCTCTGAGGGATGTCACCGGTGATGGCGGCGGTTGCGATATCATTGGCGTTCAGTAACGCCGCAAGCCGTTCGACCGCGGCCCTGGTATTGCAGAATATCAGGTAGCGGCCGTCCGGTTCACGCCCCAATATCCAGAGGAGAAGGCCTGCTTTCTCGGATTTGCCCACGTGATAGATTTCCTGCTCGACCTCTTCCACCGTGATCTTCTCAGGCGTGACGGTAAACTGCTCCGGCATATTCATGTATTCATAGCAGAGTTCGAGCACCCGGTTGGACAGGGTGGCTGAAAACAGCATGGACTGGCGCCTGTTGTATGGAGACATTCTCCTGAGCAGGAATCGGAGGTCCCTGATGAAACCCATATCAAAGAGACGGTCTGCCTCGTCAATAACGAGAAACTGGGTCTTCCTCAGGCTGTAGACCCTTTGCCTGAGGTAATCAATGAGCCGGCCCGGGGTGCCTATGAGCATGTCGACTTTTTTGCCGATCTCCCCGCGTTGCTTGAGATAATCCACGCCCCCGAACACGGGGACTATCCTGAAGCCCGCCGGTTCACCGAGGAGTTTTGCCTCTGCATGTATCTGCACCACGAGTTCCCGCGTAGGCGCGATTATGAGTGCGCGGGGAGAGCGTCCCCGCGACGGAGGATGCACCGCCAGCATACGCGAAAATACGGCGATCAGGAATGCCGCGGTCTTGCCGGTGCCTGTCTGTGCCTGGGCGGCGATGTCCTTGCCGCGCAGCGCGGCGGGCAGGGTCAGGGCCTGCACGGGGGTGCATTCGGCGAACCCTGCCGCCCTGATTCCTTCGATAACCTTTCCGGGGACGGGCAGTTCTTCAAATCTCACGTCTTATACTATACATCAAGAGTGCTTAAACTATAAAGAATCACCCGGATTATTGTTTAACCCTGATTCTATGAACCTCCACTATGAATAACTTCCCTTTATAGTGACTCATTTTACGATTGGCAAATAAGTAATTTTTCAATCTTTCCATAAGTGGAGGAATGATTTCAGGATGATTTCTAACTTGTAAAGCGATAATACCCTTGTATTTTGCGGGTGGATAAGTAACAATGTCGGCAAAGTCTCCGTTCAAAGAAATCAGAACGCAATTAAGTTCCTGAGCTTTTGCTATTGCAAGCGGATCGGATGAATCCGGGGGGATATAATCTTTTAAGCGTAAAACTTCGTGTCCTGCATTTTGAAGAGACTTGACTACGAACATGGGAATGCACTGGTCAGCAAAAAACCTCATGCCGTTGCTACTTCAAACTCTGATAACTCACGTGCATAATCCAAACAAGCAGCAATTTGTTCTTTAGTAATATCCGGGAACTCCTCTATTATTTCATCAAAAGTGCTGCCATTGGCTAAATAACCAAGTATAAGGCTAACAGGAATCCTTGTTCCCTTTATGCGTGGCTTGCCATGAAGCACATCCATGGTGCTCACTATATGGTCTTTCCATTTTACCTGCATAATATCCTCCTTCAGTAATTTATTATATCAAATGATGAAAGTAATTGATTGCTGTAAATGCCACGAACCGATACAGGGCGTTATCGCACATGAGGATAAGGACGGCGCCTGGTGTGAGGAATGTTTAAATCTTTTCACCGTGAATCGCTGGAGAATTTAAACGTTACTTGATAATATATGTTATATTATAGGAGTCTGAGCAAAGAATCCTTTTTGAGCGGTAAACGGCGATCCATTTCTAATTACGATAAAAGAGTATGCCGGGCATGCCGCCCGGCGCTGTCCTGTTGATGCGGAGTGATGCCGCAAGTCTGAACTGTTAAAACAGTATAAGTTATCCGACTTGCCGGCAAACAGATGAGAACATGCCCTGTATTATTGAAATAAATTTTTCAGCATCATGTCTGCCGCAGGATAGGTGCAACGGCAGGCAGGAAGGGGGGAGCAGCAATGCGGGCATTAAACAGACATAATAAAAAGAGGCGGAAAGTTCTCTTTAGTCTGCTTTCCGCGGCGATCATCACGGCCTTCATCTTCACGGTCAACGGTGACGCAGTCTCAGGCAGCGGCAGCGCTCCGAGCATGGCGGATTATACGGCATTCCCACCCATCGGGGGCACAGTGGTAAAACCCAATATACTTCTCAACCTGGACAATTCGGCATCCCAGAATTACTTTGCATATGATTTCAATTACAATGCGCTGACCGTATCCAAGAATAGGGGCAGCAACGGAGGAGAGCTTGAACCACCTGTAAGTGAGGGGTTTAAGCCTGACAAAAAGTACTATGGATATTTCGA
>WFVK01000019.1 GCA_015491705.1 Nitrospirota bacterium
CTTATAGCCCTATAAGGTTTTTTGAGGTGAAGCGGTTGCCTATGGGCGGGAATACGACGGATTATTTTATTTTTACAGGGTTGGTGATACTATAAAGCATGTCTCTGAAGAAGAAGATAATACTCGGTTTTCTTATAAGCTCGACGATTATAGCAGTCCTCGTGATATACGCCTATATCAGTATCATAGAGATCAGAAAGGAGATCCGCTATCTCGAGCTGTCCGACACCCTGAGGAGCAAGACCCTCCAGCTCAGGAGGCATGAAAAGAATTATCTCCTTTACAGCGACACCAGGGAAATCGAATATGTCCATACATACTTGCGGGAATTGAAGGCGCTGCTTAAACAGGGGAGAGCTTCCTACAAGACGGAGACACTGCTGGCCCTTGAGAACAGGATAGGGGAATATGAACAGGAATTTAAGCGGATTGCATTGATTGCCGGGAATTTCCAGAAAGAATTCGACACTCTCAAACCGTTGTTTCCGGCCCATTCCGACTTTTTTCATCTTATTGAGTCGAGTTTTCTGGAGGCTCCCCTCGTAAACGCCGGGATTCTGAAAAAGGTGTTTCTGCTGGACGGCGCCGATCCCGCTGTCAGGAATCTTCAGGAACTGAGCACGGCGATCGGCCTTCTCAGAAAAAACGGGGAAGAGATACTGACCCTTTCCAAGGCCCTTGATAAATCAGCACGGGAGAAGGTGGAAAAATATATCACTTTTCTGGAGAAATCCGCACTGTTGCTGTTCCCACTGTTTCTCGTGGTGGGTCTCGGCGCTTCATTCGCCGTCAGCCACAGCATAGCGAAGCGCCTGAAAATATTAACCGATGCAATAGAAAAGACGGGCAAGGGGAACTTCCTGTCCCTGTCGGTTCCGGCGAAAGAGGATGAACTGGGCGTATTGATGAAGACCTTCAACAAGATGGAAAGCGATTTGGTCGCAAGGGAAGAGGAACTCAGGAAAAAAAACGAAGAACTGCTCCAGAGCAGGAAACTCGCCTCCATAGGAACCCTTGCCTCAGGCGTTGCCCATGAACTGAACAACCCCCTGAACAATATCTATCTTGCCGCCCAGATACTGTCCAGAAAGGTGACGCAGGGCAAGTATCCCTCAATCATCGAGGAGACCGTGGGGGATATATTTTCGCAGACGCTCAGGATGAGGAGAATAGTCCGCGATCTTCTTGAATTTTCAAAAGAAAAGGCCCCTGAGTTTACAATGGTTAATATAGCCGGTGTGATAGGTGATGTGCTGAACCGTATGGCGGCATCCGGGGAGATGGGTAATGTCAGATACCACATCAAGGCATTTGAGGATATTGAATTGCAGGCGGACAGGAATATGATCAGCCAGGTACTTATCAACCTTTTCAGCAATGCCGTGGATGCCATGGGGGGCAGCGGTGAGCTGAGTGTTGAGGTGCAGGGTGCTGGCTCTGCAGTGCGGATCCGGATTTCCGACACGGGCAGGGGTATCCTGCCGGAAGACATCCCCAGGATTTTCGACCCCTTCTATACTACAAAGGAAAAAGGGACAGGGTTGGGACTGGCGATTGTTTACAGTATAATAGAGAAACACAACGGAAAAATCGATGTGGAGAGCACGCCCGGACGGGGCACGACTTTCACAATAACGCTGAAGGCTGCGTAGAGGGGCGGGGAGGCCTGCCGCAGATATTGTTAACACCGTTGCATAAATAATAAAAAAGCCTGTAAGCCTTCCCTGTCCGCTGTCCGGATATTGAAATGCAACTGACGGAAGGACAACCATAGTGTCTATGAAAATCTTAATCGCTGAAGATGAAGAAATAACTTTAAAGCACCTCATCTATGCACTGAAGACCGAAGGCTATACGGTCACAGGCGTGACAAGCGGCACCGACGCCCTGAAGAAGATCAAAAAGGAAGAGTTCGACCTTGTCATCGCCGACATAAAGATGCCGGGGATGGACGGGTTAACCCTGCTTGCGGAGGTAAAGGGCAAGTATCCGGACACCGAGGTAATAATAATCACCGGCTTCGGCAGCATAGAATCCGCGGTTAATGCAATGAAGACAGGCGCCGCCGACTATGTCACAAAGCCGTTCAACCTTGACGAGCTGATTCTGAAGGTAAAGAAAATCCAGGCGAACAGGAGACTGAGCCAGGAGAACACGGCCCTCAGGGTCTCGCTGAACCCTCCTGCCCCGCCCTTTGAAAAAGGGCTTTCGATCGGAGGACTTACCTTTATAGCAAGAAGCAAGATCATCAGAAGGGTGATCGATATTATAGACAGCATATCGAGGTCTGACTGCAATGTGCTGATTTCCGGCGAAAGCGGCGTAGGCAAGGGGCTTGTGGCAAAACTTATCCACTATACCAGCCTGCGGAAGGACAGGCCGTTTCTGGCGGTGAACTGTGCAATCTTTACGGAAGAACTCCTGGCGAGCGAGCTTTTCGGTCATGAAAAAGGGGCCTTCACGGGTGCCCTCTCCGCCAAACAGGGACTGATCGAGATCGCCAACAACGGCACCCTGTTTCTTGACGAGATAGCCGAGATGTCGCCGGCCCTGCAGGCGAAACTGCTGAAGGTCGTGGAAGACAGGGAATTCTTCAGGGTCGGCGGCACGAGACACGTCAGGGTAGATGTCAGGTTCATTGCCGCCACAAATCAGAACATAGGCGCCCTTGTAGCCAATGGCAAATTCAGGGAGGACCTGTACTACAGGCTCAATGTCATGGATATCTACATACCGGCCCTCAGAGAGAGACGAGAAGACATTATCCCCCTCAGCCGGTATTTCCTGGAAAAACATTCCAAAAAGGCCAACAAGAAAATCACGGGGTTCAGCAAGGAAGCAATGGATATGCTCATGACATACAATTTCCCGGGCAATGTCAGGGAACTGGAAAACATTATCGAGAGGGCCGTAATTCTGGAAAAGACATCGCATATCAGACCTGAAAACCTGCCGCAGAGCATAACTTTGTTTCAAATTGAAACTATCAATCCCAACAGAATCCGGACAATCGACGAGATAAGCAAGGATTATGCAGAAAAGGTTCTGGAATTTTTCGGCAGCAATAAGTCCAAGGCATCAGAGGCATTGGGGATATCAAGGACCAGTCTCTGGAGGCTTCTGAATAAATAGCCCTGCCATCTTGTTCACCTCTGTTTCATTTTGAAACGCTCACCATGGTCTCCGCATGTAAAATTCCCTTGAATTTCAACGTGCTGTGCTTGGCATGTTTCTTGCTTAAACCTTATCATAATCAAAGATTTCTCGATTTCCAAAGACAATGAAGGAAAAACTTTTGTTTGTGACAAAGGGCGACGAAGATTATGAAGAAGGGTTTTCATATGTGGTTGAGCTGTCCCGGATCCTCAAGACAAACATTTTCATGCTGATGGTTTACGATGAATCGTTTATTGAGACATTCCAGGACAGTATGGCGGCCGCGGCGTTTGCAGAGGCAGGCGAGCCGGAGACGGCAAAAGAGATTTCAGATGAACGCCTCCGGCGGATCCAGGAAGACACGAAGAAAAGGATTGACTCCCTGACTGAAAAATACTGCAAGAACGGCGCGCCGCTGAAGATCAGGTGTAAGGCGGTTGCAGGAGATATAATCTCCAATATAGAAAAATTGGTGGAAAGTGAACCGGCCATTGACATGGTGCTGCTAAGCCCGACTCTCAGCAATAAAGGCGGTGTCAGCGCAAGAAAACTTCTGAAGAACATATCAAGGCCCATCGTGACCATGTCGAAACCGTCGGATGCCAAAACATGAAGGAGGAAAAATAATGAAAGAAATTTCAAGAAAATTTGAAGATGCAATGGCTGCCGTTGCATTTGCAGAGGCAGGGGAGTTTGATACGGCAAGGGAAATCATGACAGGGGAGGTATCCCTTGACGAGCGGATTAAATCCCTGAAACACGAGGTGGATACTACGGTCGACGATCTGACATCAATGGCGATCACCTTTGCAGAGGCGGGAGAGCACGAGAAGGCGCTGGAGATTCTGAAAGAGGCGGAAAAGAGACTTGATGAGATCAAAAAGAATTTCAAAAAAGACCTGTTTACCCCTGCAATGAATTAAGTTGCCGGAGCAGGGAGTACGGAGATGATTAAAAAAGGAGGAAAAGGTTGAAGAAGATAATACTGGTAGACAGCAAATGGGATATTAATTCCCCGGCCATTAAATATGTCCTTAAGGCCTCAAAAGGCACGGACACTGAGATAGCCGGGATATTCCTTGCCGCTGACACCGGCAAGGAAACGGTTGAAAATGCCGAGGCCGCGCTTAAGGCCGTCAAGCAGGGCTTTGAGTCCGAGGGGATACCTTTCAGTGCACATGTAATAGGCCCGGACCCCAAGGCATTTACGAAAAAGATTGACGACCTGATGCCTGCAAGCCTGGTACTGATCGGTGATGCGGAGTTCTCCGGCGAGATGGCGAGGGGCGGGGCAAGCATAGAGGCCCTGAAGGAAAGACTGGCATGTCCTGTAACCACTGCTGATGCCATAGCGGCAGGCGAACACGCACAGAAAAAAACCGCCGGAGGCATAAACTGGAGCAAATTCATAATGTATGCCATAGGCTCGGCAATAATGTACGGCGTCTTCTTCCCCATGCTCAAGGTGCTCAACGGCAAGATATTTATGACAGGCACTATAGTCGGTGCGCTTGCCATTATGGCTGCCGTGGTGATACATGCATGGATATGGGGCAATACAACACAAATTCTGCCCAAGCTGTTTAAGCTCGAAAAATAAAAAGGAGGATAAAAATATAATGCAAGAGGTTGCTGCTGAAGCTATAGATAAGATTAATGTTGTAACACAGATTTTCGATGCCAATCCGTGGTCGATGCTCGGGGTGATACTGCTCGGTTTCATGGGAGGCACTCTTTCGGGTTTTATCGGCTCGGGAGGGGCTTTTTTAATGACGCCCGGCATGATGAACCTCGGCGTGCCCGGTGTAATGGCGGTCGGAGCCAATATCACCCATAAGTTCGGAAAGGCGATGATGGGCTCGAAAAAGCATGGCGAACTCGGCCATGTGGATAAGAAACTCGGCATATTTCTGCTTGCGACCGCTGCCGTCGGAATAAGGGCCGCTGTTGTTGTGAACGGCATGTTTTTTGAAAAACTCGGCAAGGCCGGTTCCAGCCTTTACGTGAGTGTCTTTTTTGTCCTCACGCTCAGCATCATCGGTTATTCACTGCTGAAGGACGCCCTGCGGTCCAAGAAAGACCCTGACGCAGGGCCGTCGGACAAGCTGCTCAACCTCTCCAAGAAATTCCAGTTCAAGCCCCTTATACACTTCAAGGTGGCGAATGTGGAAGTCTCGCTGATCGTGCTTCTTTCCATAGGGTTCTTTGTCGGCTACATGGCCGGTACAATCGGTGTCGGCGGTTTTATAGGCGTGCCGGCAATGATCTACATATTCGGTGTTCCCACGGTAGTGGCCGCGGGCACGGAGCTCTTTCTTGCGATGTTCATGGGCGCCTGGGGGGCTTTCAATTACGGGCTCCAGGGATACGTCGACCTGAGGCTGACCATGCTCCTTTACGGGGGCTCCCTGATAGGCATATATTTCGGAGCCATAGGCACCCACCTGGTGAAGGAGCTTTATATAAGGATGGTCACGGCGATACTCATCCTTTTGTGTGTTGTTTCACGCGCCCTGGCAGTGCCGGAATACCTGCAGGAACTGGACATAATAAATCTCGGTGTAGGCGCCGCCGCACTGTTTGAACTGGGCAGCAAGATATTCCTTTTCGGCAGCGGGATAGTGGCTACATTCCTGATTCTGTACTGGACATTCAGTGCAAAATCGAGGGAGAAAAAATCTGCCGCACTGGGCTTTTCCCACGGCGAATAAGACACGTGAAGAATTCAAGGAGGTCGATTAATGGACATATACAAGACAATAATCCTGGCCGTTGACGGTTCAGATGTAAGCAGAAACGCCCTCAGGCACGCCGTTGAACTGACAAAGCAAAACAACGGAACGCTTATCGCGGTTCATGTCATCCCGCCGATTGATGTCATGGACATAGAAACCTTTAAGCCCGAGAGCCTTATAAGGGGCCTCAAAGAGGAGGGGAAGAAAATACTCTCGGAGGTCAGGGAACTGGCGGCCGGTGAGGATGTCAAGGTTCAGACCACCATTGAAGAGGGGATACCCTTCGAGGTAATATGTGAAGCTGCGCGCAATTCCAATGCCGACCTCATAGTCATGGGGAGTCACGGACATACCGGTATCGGCAAGGTGTTTATCGGAAGCGTTACAGAGAGGGTCATCAGCAGGGCGCACTGCCCTGTGCTTGTAGTTAAATAGGCGACACACGGACTGAAAAAGAAGTCGGAAGTAGTGAGTGAAGGTGCAGGTGAAATGGACTTATATGTATCGGAAAACGGCAGAAGTAAAGACCAGTCGCTGCTGAAGGAGAGATTCAACAGGGCTGCACTGACGGCCGCGGCGACCATCGGGGCCCTGTTTGTCTGTGCCGCGGCAGTTGAATGGATACGAAGCGCCTATGCCCCTTTCCGGGGTTTTGCAGACTACGAATGGTTCCCGCGCTTACAGACATTGCTCTACCTGTTGGGGATGTTCAATATCTTGCTCATAAAATACGTTGTGATGAGGATTTACAGTGCGCCCGGGACTGCGGACCTCGGAACAATCGTCAGGCGCCTGTCCCATGCGGATAGTGCTTCAATGCTGATTTCAGGGCTGCCGGGTCTTTACGGTCTTATACTCTTCCTCTTTGCCGGCGACCTGATAGATTTTTACATGCTTTTTGGATTGTCGATCATTTACTGCATGATATATTTGCCGCGATATAAAAAATGGATTTCAGTCATTAAGGAAAACTTGACGGATTAATATCACTAACTTATTAATATTTAAAGATTATAAAGGAGGGAGCACAATGTACTTTTATCTACCGATTGCCTTGACCAGTGTCAGCGTTCTGCTGATTACAGGGCTGGGGCTGCTCGTGGGATTGCTTTCAGGTCTGTTCGGTGTTGGCGGAGGTTTTCTGATGACTCCGCTTCTGATCATGTTCGGGATACCGCCGACCGTTGCAGCGGCGACCGACTCACTCCAGATAGTCGGGGCGTCCACCTCCGGCACATTTGCCCACTGGAGGCTCGGGAACGTTGATTTCAAGATGGGGGCATGCCTGTTAATCGGCGGTTTTACCGGCGGGTTGGCGGGTGTCCAGCTCATCAAGATTCTCAGGATGATGGGCAATGCCGATGTTGTCATAAAAATAACATACGTATTGATGCTCGGTATCGTGGGAGCCTATATGTTCTTTGAAAGCCTGAACGCCCTCAAAAAGACAAAGCAGGCGCAGCAGGCACAGGCATCCGAAACCCAGGCGCAGGCAAAGAAGGAATCCGGTTTTGTAAAACTCATCAGGAGCCTTCCCCTGCAGACCCACTTCACAAAATCAGGG
>WFVK01000020.1 GCA_015491705.1 Nitrospirota bacterium
AACAGGGTTTTACGACGGGCTCTCCGGCCGGTTTATGCAACGTTAAGGTTAAAACTCCCTCTCTATGGCCCCTGTTTCTTCAACCAGCTCGGGCGTGAATTCACCCGGCCTGCGGCCGAAACAGGTTCCGAGTGCCTCATGAAATGCAACGGTGTTCATATCCACAAGCCTCTGCTTTATGACCTCCGCAGTGGGTTTATATGTTATCTTTGTGCCTCTTACCTTGATGACCGTGTTGCCGCCCAGCCCCCTCGTCAGCAGCAGCACCGCGGCGGCTCCGGCCTCCCTGCCGAAGTTGACATCATATGCTGAAGACACACCGGAACGTACAAGGTGGCCGGGCGTCACCTCCCTGATCTCGGGAAGCTCGTAAACGCCTGAAACGAGTATGCCGTTTCTCTTCATGAAATCCTTCATTTCAGGGTCGTTTTTCATCAGGGCCTCGAGTCTCTTCCTGACATATTTGCCGGCGCCCGCCAGCTTTTTGTGTCCGAAGGCGTCCGTGCCCGCGCTTTCGTCAACAATGATTTCGCCCCTGGAGTCTTTCATGCCTTCAGCGGCAACGATCGTGTATGTCCCCGCCCTGACATCGCTGTTTTCAACGCGTGATATAAACCTCTTTTTCATATGTTCATAAACCACATCAAAATCAACCGGTATCTCGGGGATGAGGATACAGTCCGCGTCACCGCCTATGCCGCCCCTGAATGCGGTATGGCCCGCATACCGGCCGAAGGCCTCAAGCACTATCACCCGGTTGTGCGTGGAGCCCGTTGTCTTCAGCTCCCGGATAAATGCCGCTATCCTGTTGATGGCCGAATCCCCGCCCACGCTGTATGACTGCAGGTCAAGGTCCATTGTCTTCGGCGCGTGCACGCATGCAATCCCCCGCGCGGCAAGGTCGACGATGACACTGCCCGTGTCGTCACCGCCGCTTATCACGAGACCCCCGATGCTGAACTTGTCAAGTCCCTTTTTGATCCTGTCATACTTGTTTTCGTCGTCTATTTTTTTGATTTTCACCCTTGAATTGCCCGCCTCGGAGCCCGCCATCTCCGCCTTTATGAGATCAAGCCTCCCGGGCGTCAGGACAGTGACTTCTTCGGCGTCGACAAGGTTATACAGGCCTGCATAGCCGTTCGGGATGATGACCGTCTCAATGCCCATGGAGTGAGCCATCTGCGCGGCTCCCTTGATCACGGCATTAAGCCCGCCGCAGTCTCCGCCGCTTGTTATTACGCCTATTCTCCTGATATCCATGACTGATACACCCTCCTTGCCATTTGATTTTCAAAGCGTTCCCTTTGTCGAAGGCACGCCCCTGCCTCCGGGGCGGATTTCCGCCGCCGACTGCAGCGCCCTGCCGAATCCCTTGAATATCGCCTCAAAGATGTGGTGCGGGTCCCTGCCGTAATGAAGCAGTATGTGCAGGTTCATTCCCGCATTGTTTGTAAGCGACCTGAAGAAATCCTCAAAAAGGGAAACACCCATATTCTGTATCTGTACACTTCCCCGCGGAACCCTGACCTTATAAACGAGGAACGGCCTCCCGCTCAGATCAACGGCGACCTGCGCCAGGCTCTCGTCCATCGGCGTCAGGGCCTCACCGTAGCGCCGTATCCGCAGTTTTTCGCCGAGGGCCTTTTTAAGCGCCTCACCGAGGACAATGCCGAGGTCTTCCATGAGATGATGATAATCGATCTCGATGTCGCCCCTTGCCTGAACATCCAGGTCCATATGGCCGTGCCTTGACATAAGGCTGAGCATATGGTCGACAAAGGGGATCGATGTATCTATCCTGTAATCACCCCTGCCGTCGAGATTCAGGCTGATCCTGATATCCGTTTCAGTGGTCTTTCTTGCAACTGCGGCCTTTCTCGGCATCGAATTCCTCCCCCTTTTTCCGGTATTACAGTAATTGCCTCAGCGCCTTCAGGAAAGCGGTGTTTTCCGCCGGCCTTCCTACGGTCACCCTCAGGCATCCGTCGAATATGCCGTTCATATTCCTCACAAGTATGCCTTTCCGGAGCAGTCCTTCGTAAATTCTGTCAGCGGCCTTCCTGTTGCCGGAGACACTCTTTGCGGCGCCGCGGATTTTAAACAGGATGAAATTCGCCTGCGAGGGATACGGCTCTATGCCCTCTGTTTTTTTCATCTCCCTGAGCAGCCTTTTCCTTTCAGAGACCACGGAGCGGATATGGGAATGCATCTGTTCCCTGTTCTTTAAAGCCTCTGCGGCTGCATGCTGCGAGAGCGAATTGAGATTGAAAGGGAGCCTGACCTTGTTTACCTCGTTTATAACGGCGGGGTCGGCCACCATAAAGCCCACCCGCAGGCCTGCAAGCCCGATCTTGCTCAATGTCCTGAGAATGACGAGATTCCGGTGTTTGCCTATCAGCGGCAGGAATTCGTTTCTGCCGGAGAACGGCTGGTATGCCTCGTCCACCACCACGACGCCTTTTGAAGCCCTTATTATTTCCCGTATCCTGTCCGATGAAAAGCGGTTTCCCGTGGGATTGTTGGGAGAGCTCAGGAATATCAGCTTCGGTTTCTGTTTTTTTATAACTTCCATGAACCTCTCCGTATCCAGATCAAACCTTTCATCAAGGGGTATTTCTATCTTCGCCTCATTCAGGGCCTGTGAGAGGATGCCGTACATTGAAAAGGTCGGGACAGGGTAAGCCGCGGGTCCCCCGAATGTGGCGATCAGGTTATAGATCAGTTCATCAGAGCCGTTTCCGTGAAGGATGTTCCCGGGCCTTACCCTGAATTCCCTTGCGACAAGCCCCCGCAAGGTCTTTGCCTCGGGGTCGGGGTACCTGTTGACAGGCACGGACCTCAATGCACTGAATCCGTAAGGGCTTTCATTTGCATCCAGCTTGATTCTGCAGGGGATCTCCTCGGCCCGGTAGGCTTTAAGTGCGCGTATATTCGGCTTTGCCAGTCTCCTCATATCCATTGTGGGAAATTATAACACAAGTATCAGGCATCAAAACAGGCTGTTAAAAAATTCCGGGCACTTCGTTAAGGCTGTTCACCGAAGCCGGAGAGGAACTGGTAGACACATTCGGGAAGGTCCCTGCTGTAGCCGCCCTCAAGCACTGCAAAGGCGGGTTTGTTGAGAGCCGCGAGCCTCCTGCCTATCTCCAGGTATGTCGCCGGCTCCAGCGAGAGGTTTGTTAACGGGTCGCCCCTGTATGCGTCAAAGCCGGCGGAGACCGCTATCAGTCCGGGATCGAAACTCTCCACTTTCCTGAGGCCCTCTGACAATACAGCGAGATACCTGTCATGACCCGTGCCCGCGGGAAGGGGATAATTTATACAGTTGCCGCTGCTTCGCAGCCCCGTGCCCGGATACAGCGGGCTTTCATGAAGCGACAGATACAGGAAGTCCTTTTTCCCCCTGATTATGTCTTCCGTGCCGTTGCCGTGATGGCAGTCGAAATCCACAATTGCAACTTTCCCGGCTTTCCCGCCGGCCTTCAGTGAAGCAATGGCGATGCTGTTGAAATAACAGAAGCCGCCGAGTGCATTCCTGCCTGCATGATGCCCCGGAGGACGCATGAGGGAGAATGCCTTTTCGCCTTTATCCAGGCAGTGCATGGCCGCATCAACTGCGCCGCCCGCTGATAACCTTGCAATATCGTATATGCCGGGCAGGGCCGGCGTATCCGCATCGTAAAAGTTTCCGTGTTTGACGCTTTCAAGCAGTTCGGGGGAATGCGCCCTCAGAATATCATCGTCGGTACAGGCCCCCGGCTCGCTAAAGCCGAAACCCTTTTCCCCGAGATATTCGTGCGTATACATGACCCGCTCAGGGGATTCGGGATGTCCCGGCTGCGAGTACCCCAGGCATGCTGCGGAGTAAAATATCTTCATGATGAAAATATAATAGCATACCTCTCCGCCTGAAATTCTCCGCGCCGGGCGTGACTGAGTCTTTTTTACATCAGCATAATGGCGGGGGCAACACAATCATTGGAGATTCATGTTTTCAGAAATCAGGGTCATTATGGCGCGACGGTGGATGCGGGCAGCTTGTAATCCTTTGATTCTAAAGGCTTTCCCGGAACCTGGATGTTAAA
>WFVK01000021.1 GCA_015491705.1 Nitrospirota bacterium
ACTATGTCCTCTCCCTTTTCAACCACTTTCTTTGCGGCCTTGATGGTTGTTACATGGCCTTTCTCCTCAAGCTTGCTGAATATGTAGGGCTTGAACAGCTCGAGGGCCATGGTCTTTGGAAGGCCGCACTGGTGGAGCTTGAGTTCAGGACCGACCACCACAACCGAACGGCCGGAATAATCCACCCTCTTGCCGAGGAGGTTCTGCCTGAAACGGCCCTGCTTGCCCTTTATCATGTCGCTCAGGGACTTGAGCGGTCTCTTTGTCGCCGCCTTCAGCACGCGGCTCCTCCTGCCGTTGTCAAACAGGGCGTCAACCGCTTCCTGGAGCATCCTCTTTTCATTGCGTATGATAACGCTTGGGGCGTTGAGTTCCATCAGTCTCTTCAGCCTGTTGTTTCTGTTTATCACCCGCCGGTAGAGGTCGTTGAGGTCCGATGTGGCGAATCTCCCGCCTTCAAGAGGCACCAGGGGACGGAGGTCGGGCGGGAGCACTGGTATGACATCCATGATCATCCATTCCGGCTTGTTCCCCGATTTCCTGAATGCCTCTACCACCCTCAGCCTCTTCGTGAGTTTCCTCTTTACGCCAAGGGAGGATGAGGCATGTATCTTCGTCCTCAGTTCCTTGGCCAGCGCGTCAAGGTCAAGATTCCTGAGGAGTTCTTTTACGGCCTCTGCGCCCACACCGGCCTTGAACTTGTCACCGAACTCCTGGACATTTTTCCTGTATTCTTCGTCGGTGAGCAGTTCTCTCTCTTTCAGCTTCGTCTCGCCCGGGTCGACCACTATGTAGCTTTCAAAGTAGAGCACTTTCTCAAGCTGGCGCATGGTCATGTCCAGAAGGGTGCCTATCCTCGAGGGGATGCCCTTCAGGAACCATATGTGTGCAACCGGTGTCGCAAGCTCTATATGCCCGAGCCTTTCACGCCTTGACTTGGCCTGTATGACCTCTACCCCGCATTTGTCGCAGACCACTCCCCTGTGTTTCATCCTCTTGTACTTGCCGCAGATACATTCCCAGTCTTTGACAGGCCCGAAAATCTTGGCGCAGAAAAGCCCGTCCCTCTCCGGCTTGAAGGTCCGGTAATTGATGGTCTCCGGTTTTTTTACTTCGCCGTAGGACCATGCGCGTATTTTTTCAGGAGAGGCGAGCCTTATCCTTATAGCCTCGAATTCCGTCGGATTTTTCGGCTTCTCAAATATCGAATATATATCTTCCACTGAAATCCCCCTTGTTAATTTATGTCTGGTTATGCCTTTGCCTTGGCCGGAGCGCTCAGTCTGCGCCGTTCACCGCTGTCTTTGCCGTTGTCATCCGGCTTCTCCTCCAGGAGGTCAACATCAAGCCCCAGGCTCTGGAGTTCCTTTATCAGCACATGAAACGATTCAGGCACGCCCGGCTCGAGATTGGCGTCTCCCTTTACAATCGCCTCGTATACCCTGGCCCTGCCGGTAACATCGTCGCTCTTGACCGTGAGAAACTCCTGGAGTGTGTATGCAGCGCCGTATGCCTCCAGGGCCCAGACCTCCATCTCTCCGAGCCTCTGCCCGCCGAACTGGGCCTTGCCTCCCAGGGGCTGCTGTGTAACGAGCGAGTAAGGGCCGATGGAGCGGGCGTGAATCTTGTCTTCCACAAGGTGGTGCAGTTTCATGATATACATGTATCCTACTGTAACGGGTTTCTGGAAGGGCAGGCCGGTCTTGCCGTCGTACAGTGTGATCTGCCCGCTGGCCGGCAGTTTCGCCTCTGCCAGCAATTCTTTGATCTCTTTCTCGTTTGCGCCTTCAAACACCGGGGTCGAGACATAGAGGCCCAGTTCCTTTGCAGCCCACCCGAGGTGGGTCTCCAGTATCTGCCCGACATTCATGCGGGACGGCACGCCGAGAGGATTCAGGATTATGTCAACCGGGGTCCCGTCAGGAAGGTAGGGCATGTCCTCCTCGGGTACGACAATGGAAATAACCCCCTTGTTGCCGTGTCTCCCCGCCATCTTGTCACCTACCTGAACCTTTCTCTTCATGGCGACATAGACCCTTACTATCTTGAGCACGCCGGGCGGCAGGTCATCGCCCTTCTTGAACTGCTCCATTTTCTTATCAAACCGGCTTTCGAGCAGCTTGATCTGTTTTGCGGCGGTGTCCTCTATGGACTTGATCCGCTGCTGTTTTTCCGCATCGGCAAGTTTCACCTTGCGAAGAGACTTGTCGGGGATGCTGTCGATGATCTTCCGTGTGAGTTTCTTGCCCTTTTCGCATAAAACACCCTGCACGCCGGGCACCTTCAGGTCTTCGGCCAGCTTTTCGTTTAAAAGCATTTCCCTGATCTTCTGTATGCTGTTCTCACGGAGAATTCTCGTCTCGTCTTCAAAATCCCTCCGCAACTGCTCCTTTTTGTGCTCCTCTATTTCCTTCGTCCTTTTATCCTTGGGGGTTCCCTTTCTTGTAAAGACCTTTACCTGCAGGACGGTCCCTTCAATTCCGGGCGGCACATAGAGGCAGTTTTCCCTCACCTCTTCCGCCTTTTCACCGAAGATCGCCCTGAGGAGTTTTTCTTCGGGCGTCAGTTGCGTCTCGCTCTTGGGTGTGACCTTGCCCACAAGAATATCGCCGGGTTTAATCTTTGCACCGATCCTGATAATGCCGCTTTCATCGAGGTCTTTGAGCGCCTCTTCCCCGATATTGGGGATATCCCTTGTTATCTCCTCGGGCCCGAGCTTTGTCTCTCTTGCCTCTATGGAGAACTCCTCGATATGTATCGATGTATATACATCTTCCTTCACGAGACGTTCGCTTATTATGATGGCGTCTTCAAAGTTGTAGCCTCCCCATGGCATGAAGGCCACGAGGACGTTCTTTCCGAGGGCGAGTTCGCCCTTGTCGGTTGCAGGGCCGTCCGCAATCACCTGCCCCTTTTTTACCCTTTCGCCTGTCTTGACAATCGGCTTCTGGTTCATGCAGGTGGCCTGGTTGGACCTGTAGAATTTGACAAGGCTGTATACATCCACGCCCCCGTCGTCGCATCTTACGACAATTCTCGATGCGTCAACGGAATCCACTATGCCGGGCCTCCTGGCAATCACCACAACACCCGAGTCCCTTGCGGCCACGGCTTCCACACCCGTGCCGACCCGGGGTGCATCCGTATGCAGGAGGGGAACCGCCTGTCTCTGCATGTTGGATCCCATCAGCGCCCTGTTGGCGTCGTCGTTCTCGAGAAACGGTATAAGAGATGCCGAGATGCTCACTATCTGTTTCGGCGAGACATCCATATACTTGACTTCCTCAGTCCTGACGAGTTTGAAGTCGCCTCCCACCCTCGCGGAGACGGTCTCGCCTATTAAATATCCTTCACTGTCCACCGGTGAGGTTGCCTGGGCTATTACGTGCCTTTCACCGTCAATTGCGGAAAGGTACTCGATCTCATCCGTGACCCTGCCGTTTTTGACCTTTCTGTAAGGGGATTCGATAAAACCGAAATCATTCACCCTTGCATACGATGCCAGGGAGGTGATCAGACCGATATTGGGCCCCTCCGGTGTCTCCACGGGACAGATACGCCCGTAATGAGTGGGGTGAACGTCCCTTACCTCAAACCCGGCCCTTTCCCTTGTCAGGCCTCCCGGTCCCAGTGCGCTCAAACGCCTCTTGTGCGTGATCTCGGACATGGGATTGGTCTGGTCCATGAACTGGCTTAACTGGCTTGAACCGAAAAATTCTTTTATGACAGCGATAACCGGTTTTGCGTTTATTATGTCATGGGGCATTGCACTCTCAAGCTCTGTAAGGGTCATCTTTTCCTTTATGGCGCGCTCCATCCTCACAAGGCCGATCCTGAACTGGTTTTCAAGAAGCTCTCCGACAGCCCTCACCCTCCTGTTGCCCAGGTGATCAATGTCATCCACTTCACCCTTGCCTGCCCTGAGGTCGAACAGGTACCTGAGAATCTCCACTATGTCTCTGTCCGTGAGCACCCTTGTCTCCAGCGGGATGTCGAGCCCGAGGCGTTTGTTGAGCTTGAGCCTCCCGACAACGGAGAGGTCGTATCTCTTCGGATCAAAAAACAGCCCTTCAAAAAGGGCCTTTGCATCTGCAATCGAGGGGGGCTCGCCGGGCCTGAGTTTTTTGTATATCTCCACGATGGCCTCCTCAGTGCTGCTCACCTTGTCCAACAGCAGGGTGTCTCTGAGAGAAGGAAGATAGCGGACCCCGTCGATAAAGAGCAGTTGAAGGGTGGCTTCCTTCAGGGTAATTATTTTTTCGGCTATGTCTTCCGTGATCTTTTCATTGCTTTCCAGGATGACCTCGCCTGTCTCGGGATCGATAATGTCGCCGAGGGTCACCCTGTCGACAAGCTCCTCCTTTACCATGGGGATTTCCGTAATCCCCGCAGCCTCCATCTTTCTGAAGGCGGCCTTCGTGATCCTGCCGCCTTCCTTGACGATCACTTCTCTTGTCTTCGGAACAGTGATGTTTTTAAACGCCCTCAGCCCTACGAGATGGCTGGTGACGCTCCTCATTGCAGTGCCGTTTGTTATCCTTATCTCTTCGATGGGGTAATAGGTTTTCAGTATCTGCTCCTCGGTATAGCCAAGGGCCTTGAGGATAATCGTGGCATGCAGTTTTTTCCTGCGGTCGATCCGCACATAAAGCGTGTCCTTTGTGTCGAACTCGAAGTCAAACCACGATCCCCTTGCAGGTATTATCCTGGCCGAGAAAATGACCTTGCCCCCCACCTGTGATTTACCCTTGTCATGGCTGAACAGTATCCCGGGAGAACGATGCAACTGGCTGACTACAACTCTTTCCACGCCGTTTATGATAAATGTGCCTGTATCCGTCATCAGGGGCAGCTCGCCAAGGTATACCTCCTGCTCCCTGGACTCCTTCAGTCTCTTTTCGTCCGCCTCTCCTTTTTCCCACAAATGCAGTTTGACCCTTATCTTCAGGGGCGCGGCATAGTTGATGCCTTTCTCAAGGCACTCCCTCTGCTCGTATTTCGGCTGGCCGATTATGTACTCGACAAACTCAATGGACGCGGTCTCATTGTAATCGACAATAGGGAACACACTCCTGAACGCCGCCTGCAATCCATAGTCTTCTCTCTGTGCCGGCGGAATATCCTCCTGCAAAAAACGTTCAAAAGAGCGCTTCTGGATTTCCAGGAGATCCGGAATAGCAAGTATCTGGGATGTCTTCCCAAAATCTTTTCTTACCCTTAAACCTTCTGCCATAATTCTCCTTCTGGGGATCCAAGGATATCATTGAGGATTTAAATTGATGATTCACCCCGGCCCTTGAATCCTGCCTTTTAGTTTATTTCAACTCAACTGTTGCTCCCTGCTCCTCGAGCTTTGCCTTTATGGCCTCCGCCTCCTCTTTGGATACCCCTGTTTTTACGGGCTTGGGCGCGCTGTCCACAAGCTCTTTCGCCTCCTTGAGACCAAGGGTCGTAACCTCCCTGACCGCCTTTATTACCTGTATCTTCTTGTCGCCGACAGCGGACAGG
>WFVK01000022.1 GCA_015491705.1 Nitrospirota bacterium
CGATTGTTATAAGGGATGTGACGGTAACCGGCGGTGTGAATGGGGATTTCACCCTCAGGCTGCCCTACACTGAAGTCGGTTTCAGTCCCCTTGGTCTTCTGAGGAAGAGATTCGGTGATATTACAGTAAAAGGCCCTGTGCTGTCCCTCACCGGGGGTGTCCCGGATAAAGAACCTGCCGGCGGCGGCACGGAGGTATCCATCCCCTTTACATTCGGGAAACTGTCTGTAACCGGAGCGAAGATACTGCTCCGGCCTGATAAACGGACAGAGATAAAAGGCCTGCTGGACCTCGATATGTACACCCAGGGGGGAGACAGCGGTGCGGAGGACATGATCAACTGGCGTGTGGAGGGATCAGTGCGGGGCCTTTCGGTTTATTCAGGGGACCTGAATATTAATTTCAGAGACAGGCTGCTTACACTGCGTTCCCGCGGGGCCTATGACGTCGGAGCCGGACGCATGGCCGTGGAGCTGCTTGATGTGCAGATTCAGGACACGGGCAAGCTGATACTCAGCGGTGTCCTGAAAAATATATTTTCGGCCGGGCCTGTAATCGATATGAAAGTGAAGGCCGCGGGGATTTCATTAAACGGGCTGAAACGTCTTGTCTCCGGCCCCCCGGTTAAATGGCTGCAAGAGACCCGGACCGATGCTTATCTGGAGGCGGATGTTGCCGTTGCAGGCAATATTGGATCACCGGCACTAAACGGCGCCCTTTCCATAGGTGGCCGAAGCCTTGAGACAGGAGAGGTCAGGCTTGCATCCTTTAATCTGAGGGTCCCGTTTGAGTACAGAGACTCGCTGATACGCTCGGACAACTTTCATCTCACGGCTGAGAGAGCCGTCTTTTCCGGCAATGACGCCAGCACGTACACCTTGAAGGGCGTATCCGTAACAGGCGTGCTGGAGGGCGACCCGGCCGGACGTTTATTCCGGGTTGAGCCGGTCACGCTTCAGGCCGGAGGGATAAAAGACATGGAAGGGAACATGTTTCTGAACCTGCACGAACCCGTTGTCATTAATGCGGCTTTTGATTACATGGATGATGATATCCAGGACCTGGTGCAGGCGTTCAGCCCGGCTCCGGGATTCACTATAAAGGGCAAGGCCTCTGTAAAAACCGCTGTGACAGTGACGATACCCGCAGGAGCCGTTCCGCGGGTGGCCGGCTCGGTCTCCGTGAGCCTCCTCGATGCGGGGTTTTCATCGGGTGATGAGACCATGGTCGCCGAAGGCGTTTCAATGAATGCATTCGCAGGCTTCCGGTTTCCGCTTCCGCCGGAACGGATAGACATTGCGGTTTCATCGGAGGCCGGAGGCTTTGAACTGCTGGCGGGCAGGTTTTACGGTGATTTTTCCGGTAAAAAGCTGACCCTTACAGCAAAGCTCGGATATGCGGCGGACAATGACATGCTGGAAATATCCCGGGCGGAATTAAGCCTCGCGGGCGCGGGCCGCATCATTGCCACAGGAGATATATCTGGTGTCACGACCTCTCCCGCCTTTGACACGGATGTCCGGCTTGTAAACATATCCATTAAAGATGTATATGATTTCTTTATCCGCGAAACCTTTCAGGATCAGATCCCGGGCCTTTCACAGATCACGATCAGCGGCACGGCCTCCGCAGACATGCATGTCAGGGGTCGGATCAACGGGTTTGCTGCGCGTGGAGACCTCACCATTGATGATATGAATATCCACGACAGTGACGCTGACGTTCATTTGACCGGCGTGAACCTGCGCCTGCCTGTGGACATATCCTCCCCCGCGGCCGCGCCCCGCACCGGCGAGGCGGCAGATCCCGGTCTTCTCCGGATTGACCGTCTTTCGTGGGCCGGGCTGCAATTCAAAGATCTCCGCGCCTTCCCTGCCGTGCGGCAGAACGCCCTTGTATTTAAAGAGGATATAATGCTTCCTGTATTCGGCGGAAGCATAGCGTTCAGGAATATCACATGCAGGGATATCTTAAGCCCTGAAAGGGAGCTGAGCCTCTCGGTTAATATTAAGGACATTGATCTCCGCAGGGCGGGCGCTGTCTTTGACATGCCGGAATTTGAGGGAACCCTGTCGGGCTCGGTTCCAGGTGTGAGTTTCAGGGAAAAC
>WFVK01000023.1 GCA_015491705.1 Nitrospirota bacterium
ATATATGCGTATTTCTTTTCCTGTCCGTCCATATATTGTAATAAACCCGGAGATCACAAAAAAAGCCTTGCCTATGACAAAGTAGATGATATATAATAACTCACTCTCCTGTCAGGGAAGGTTATCAACAATTTGCGAACAGATGTTAATAACTACTTTTGCCATCTCATAAGGCCTGTTTAAATACCATGAACATTGAAGAAGCCTGGACAAAAACCGTTGAAGCCATCGGCCTCAAGGTCGGCAGCCAGACCTTTGATCTGTGGTTCAGGCCGCTGAAGCTCGTACATCTTCAGGATCAGCAGATACTTCTTGAGGTTCCGAACAAGTTTTTCAAGGAATGGATCGAGGACCATTATCCCGGGATAATATCCGAGACACTGCAGGAGTTCCTGGACAGGAGGGTGTCCGTCACCTTCAGGGTACATGAAAAAAATGAAAACCCGGCCCTCAAGAAGATCGAGACAAAACATGAAAACAGGCGTGTGAAGCTTGCAAGCCGCGGCATATTCCTCAGCCCGAAGTTCACATTCGATACATTCGTAGTGGGAGCCAGCAACCAGTTCGCCCACGCTGCGGCAAGGGCGATTGCTGATGCGCCGGGCAAGGCGTATAATCCGCTTTTCATATATGGAGGGGTGGGCCTCGGCAAGACTCATCTCATGAACGCCATAGGCAACAGGATTATCGACAATCAGCAGAATATCAATCTGCTCTATGCGCCTGCCGAGCAATTCACAAACGAATTCGTCTATTCCATGAGGAACGACAGGATGGACGATTTCAAAAACAAATACAGAAGCCTTGACGTCCTTATCATAGACGACATCCAGTTTATTGCCGGCAAGAGCGGGACGCAGGAAGAGCTGTTCCATACATTCAACGCCCTGTATGACACTTACAAACAGATCGTATTCTCCAGCGACAGGCCGCCGAAGGACATCTCCCCCATAACCGAGAGACTGCGATCGAGGTTCGGCATGGGCCTGATCGCAGACATACAGACTCCGGACATAGAGACCAAGATGGCGATACTGGGCAAGAAATCCGAGATGGAAGGCATACACCTGCCCGAGGATGTCAGCTTTTTCCTTGCAAGCAAGATAAAATCAAACATCAGGGACCTTGAGGCATGCATGATACGGCTCGGTGCGCACTCCTCCCTTACAGGGCAGGCTATAACCGTTGATATGGCCAAAAACGTCCTCAAAGACCTGATTCATGATGAGCAGAAGGCACTGACGGTTGAGTACGTGCAGAAGGTGGTCTGTGAGTACTTCGGCCTGAAAGTGCAGGATATAAAAGCAAAAAAAAGGACAAGGGATATCGCCTTCCCCAGGCAGGTCGCCATGCACCTGAGCAAGGTGCTTACGGATTCCTCTTTAAGCGAGATAGGAAAGAATTTCGGCGGAAAAGACCATTCCACAGTTATCCATGCCTGCAAACTGATCGAGGAACGAAGAAAAAAAGACGAGGATTTCGATAAAAAAATTGATTACCTGATCAAGAAGATTAAAGGTTACTAAGAGCCGGACTTGCTGACTCCATGCCTTAATCCCGGGAGGACAAAATGAAGCTGAAGATTCAGAAGGAAACCATACAGAACGTATTACAGAACATCCAGGGAATCGTTGACAGGAAAACCACCATGCCCATTCTCGGCCATTTTCTGCTGAAGGCCGACGGAACCGCCTCTCTGATGGCAACCGACCTCGACATCGCGCTGAAAGGCCCGCTGGATGCCGAGATACTCCAGCCGGGCAGCCTCTGCATACCTGCAAGGAAGCTGTTCGAGATAGCCAGGGAAGTGGAGGGCGAGATTCTGCTTGAGGCGCAGGAGAACAACTGGGTGAGGGTCACTTCAGGGAAAAGCACCTTCAAACTGATGGGACTTCCCGAGACCGACTTCCCTGCATTGCCGGAGATAAGCGAGTCCGAAAAGCTGACCCTGAAGGCACCTGTCCTCCGGGAGATGATCGAAAAGACGATCTATGCCGCGGGAGAGAGCGACACGCGGTATGCGCTTAACGGCCTCCTCCTGCATTTTATCCCCGGGAAAAGCGGCATTGAATTCAAAATCATCGGCACGGACGGGCACAGGCTCTCACTCACAGCAGTGGAAGTGGAAGGGAGCCTTGCTGAAGAGAAAAAGCTGATCCTGCCGAAAAAAGCGGCAATGGAGCTGAAAAAACTGATCGAGGGCAGCGATGACGGCGTCACCCTCCATCTTGACAAAAATCATATATTCTTCAGCCTGGACGGCATCGTCCTGACATCCAGGCTTATAGAAGGAACTTACCCCAATTATGAACAGGTTATTCCAAGAGACAACGAAAAAGAGGTTGTGGTTGACAGGACGGCCTTTCTGAAGGCGCTCAAAAGGACCTCGATAATGAGCAGGGAAAAGACGAATGCAGTAAGGCTCGACCTGGAGCCGGGGAAGATAACACTGATCTCGATAAACCCCGATATAGGAGAGGCGCGGGAAGAGATAGCGGCGCAGTACAAGGGTGAACAGATGACCGTGGGTTATAACGCGCGGTACCTGATGGACATACTGAATGTAATGAAAAGCGAATCGGCCGTGCTCATGCTTCAGGAGCAGTTGACCCCCACGCTTGTGCTTGACCCGGACAACAGGAACTGTACATGTGTCGTCATGCCGATGAGGACGTAGAACGGCCTGAATGCTGCATGAATGAGGCGGGTTGCCTGCCTGCAGATCTTCACATCCGGGCGGTTACGAAAAAAGAGAGAAGGGACGTTAATGAAAGAGAAACCGAACAGTGCAAACGAATACGGCGCCGGCGACATAAAGGTGCTCAAGGGTCTTGAGGCCGTAAGGAAAAGGCCTGCCATGTACATAGGAAGCACGGGCCTTGAAGGGCTTCATCACCTTGTATATGAAGTCATTGACAACAGCGTGGATGAGGCGCTTGCAGGCTTCTGCGACAGGATCGAGGTCACGATTCACATGGAAGGCAGCATCACCGTCGTGGACAACGGCAGGGGCATTCCCACCGGCAGGCATCCCGGCGATCCGAGGGGCCGCACCGCCGCGGAGATAGCCCTTACAGAGCTTCATGCAGGCGGAAAGTTCGAGAGCAAGGCATACAGGATCTCGGGCGGGCTTCACGGCGTGGGCGTCTCTGTAGTCAACGCCCTCTCGGAATGGCTTGATGTGGAGATAAAACAGAACGGCCAGGTCTGGGAACAGCACTTTGAAAAAGGAGTCCCCCGGGGGCCGCTCACCCTCGAGGGGAAGACAAAAAACAGGGGAACCAAGATAACATTCAAGCCTGATCCCGAGATATTCGAGAACACGGAGTTCAATTACGACACGCTTGTCAACAGGTTCAGGGAGCTCGCCTTCCTGAACAGGGGTCTCACCATCAGGATAACAGATGAGAGGACCAACAAGGAGCGGACGTTTTTTTACGAGGGCGGCATCGTATCCTTTGTCGAGCACCTGAACAAGAACAAGAACCTTCTCCACCCGAAGCCGATTTACATCTCCAGGGAAAAAGACCGCATAGCAGTGGAAGTGGCCATGCAGTATAACGACAGTTATACTGAAACCATCTACTCCTTTGCAAACAACATAAACACCAAAGAGGGCGGAACCCATCTCGCCGGTTTCAAGGCGGCCCTTACAAGGACGATCAACAACTATGCCTCCTCGCTGGGATTAACCAAAAACCTCAAGGAGAGCATCTCAGGCGACGATGCGCGGGAGGGCCTGACCGCTGTCATAAGCGTGAAACTTCCGGACCCCCAGTTCGAGGGACAGACAAAGACCAAGCTCGGCAACAGCGAGGTGAAGGGACTCGTTGAATCCCTCGTTAACGAGGCGCTCGGCTACTATTTCGAGCAGAACCCTTCGGTGGTAAAAAAGATAATCGAAAAGGCCATCCAGGCGGCCAGGGCAAGGGAGGCCGCAAGAAAGGCCAGGGAGCTTACAAGGAGAAAGGGCGCCCTTGAGGATACGGGGCTGCCGGGGAAACTCGCGGACTGCGCCGAGAAGGACCCCGAACTGAGCGAGATATTCATTGTAGAGGGCGATTCCGCCGGAGGCTCTGCAAAACAGGGAAGGGACAGGCATACCCAGGCGATCCTGCCGCTGAAGGGAAAGATACTCAATGTCGAAAAGGCGAGGTTTGACAAGATGCTGGGCTCGGACGAAATAAAAATTCTCATAACCGCGCTCGGCACCGGCATCGGCACGGATGACTTTGATATCACGAAGGCGCGTTACCACAAGATAGTGATCATGACGGATGCGGATGTGGACGGCGCGCACATAAGGACACTGCTTCTTACATTCTTTTTCAGGCAGATGCCCCAGATAATAGAAAAGGGCTACCTCTATATAGCCCAGCCGCCGCTGTTCAAGGTAAAGAAGGGCAAGAAGGAACGGTATATCCAGAATGAGAGCAAACTCGAGAACATGCTCTTTGAGCTTGCAGCGGATGAGATAGAGATACGCAACGGCAGGCTCCTGGCGGGAAGGGACATACTCCCTTACATAAAGAACCTGTCGAAGTTTGAAAAGCTGCTTGAATGGTTCGCCCGGAGAAAGAAAGACACGGCGGTGATCAAGGCGCTCCTGCATTACGATCTGAAAAAAGAGCTCCTCAAGAGCAGGGATGAAACCGAAAAGATCGCAAAGAGGCTCCGCGAGGAATTCCCGGATATCACCGGAGAGATAAAAAAGGATGAAGAACACCGGTCATTCAGGATAGAATTAAAAAGGGACGGGCTGAGACTGAGCATAGATGATGAATTCCTCACATCGCCGGATTTCAGGGAATTAAAAAACCTCTTCTCGGAGCTCAGGGGGCTCGGACACCCCCCCTACAAGGTCAAACACCACGATGAGATACACGAGTTCAACAGTTCCAGGGAACTGTTCGACTACATACTGTCCCTCTCGAAAAAAGGACTGAGCATACAGAGATATAAAGGACTGGGCGAGATGAACCCCCAGCAGCTCTGGGAGACGACCATGGACCCCGGGAAACGGACACTGCTGCAGGTAACCATCGAGGATTCCGTCCATGCCGAGGAGATATTCACCACCCTGATGGGCGACCATGTGGAACCGAGGAAAGAGTTTATCGAACAGCATGCGCTTGAGGTCAGGAATCTCGACATATAGGTCCCGGGATATCCGATGCGATATATGAAACCGGGAGAACGAATCATCCTCGCCCTTGATGTGCCGGGCTTCAGAGAGGCTGTTGACATTATCGAGAGATGCAGTGAAGGAATCGAGATATTCAAGGTCGGTTCCGAGCTTTTCACGGCTGCAGGGCCTGAAATAGTAAAAAAGATACATTCAATCGGCAAGAAGGTCTTCCTCGACCTGAAGTTTCATGACATCCCCAACACGGTTGCACGCGCCGCCCTGTCAGCGGCCAGGCTCGGCGTATTCATGTTCAATGTCCATACCCTCGGGGGATTTGAGATGATGCAGCAGGCGGCCCGGGCACTTATCGGGTATTCCCTCAAGCAAAACACCCCAAGGCCCAGGCTGATAGGTGTGACGATACTGACCAGCATGGATCAGGCGACCATGCAGAATGAGCTGGGCATAGGACTGAGCATGAGCGCAGAGGTCAAACACCTTGCCGGCCTCGCGCAGAGGGCCGGGCTGGACGGCGTTGTCGCCTCCCCGGAAGACGCCCACATGCTCCGCTCGCGTTTCGGGAGGGATTTCCTGATCGTCACTCCCGGGATCAGGCCGTCATGGAGCCGGCCTGACGACCAGAAGCGGGCCCTCACTCCCAGGGAGGCCCTGAGAAGGGGGGCCGATTATATAGTCATAGGCAGGGCCGTAACCGCCGGTCACAATCCCCTTGACGCCCTGAAACGCATAAAAGACGAAATAGCAGGCGCCTGAGGCGCCGGGGGCTTCCGGATTTCATGCTTGATACCTTTCCTTCAAAAAGAGAGTTCATCAGACAGGCTGAAAAATCCGGCAAATTCTCACCCGTCTGGGCAGAGCTGCCGTTTATGGCACCCCGCCGGGTCTTCGGGCCTGTCGAGTCCCCGGGCAGTTTTCTCCTTGAAAGCATAAAAGGACCTGAAAAGATCGCAAGATATTCCTTTATCGGCGCGGATCCATTCATGATCTTCAGGGCAAAAAACGGTGTGGTTGAAATAACGTCCGGTGACAAAAAATTCAGGTCCAGGGCACATCCCCTGAAGATGCTGAAGGAACTCCTGAGCGGCTACCGTCTGAATGCACCGGAGGGAATCCCGCCGTTTGCAGGAGGGGCCGCAGGCATTATCAGCTATGACTTTGTCCGTTACCTTGAAAGGCTTGTGCTGACCGCCGTTGATGACCTTGGTATTCCCGACGCCCATTTCATGCTGGTGGACACTGTAGCCGCCTTTGACCATAAGCTCGGGAAGACATACCTCGTCTCCTGTCCCGCGGCCCGCCAGATCGTCACAGGATATGAAAAACCTGACGGAAACCCCGGCCTGTATTACGATGAGGCCCGCGGGAAGATAAGCAGCCTGTATAAAAGGCTGACCTCGGGGCTGTCCGCATCCTCCCGCATGCGCCATGAGCCTCCCGCCTCGGGGAAACGGGGCATAGAAATCCGCCACGAGATGGGCAAAAAAGACTATATGGACATGGTCAGGAGGGCAAAGGAATACATCAGGGCAGGGGATATCTTTCAGGCGAACCTGTCACAGAGGGTGGCTGCCTGCATCGGCGATACAACGGCGTGGCATATATACAAACTTCTCAGCAGCATCAACCCTTCACCCTTTGCCGCATACATGAACATGGGGGATTACTGGATTGCAAGCTCATCGCCCGAGAGGCTGGTGAAGGTAAACAGCGGCATAGTTGAAACAAGGCCGATTGCAGGCACGAGACCGCGCGGAGCGGACCCGGAAGGGGACAGGCGGATGAGAAAGGACCTCCTCCTTAATGAAAAAGAAAGGGCGGAACACCTGATGCTGATCGACCTTGAAAGAAACGACCTCGGCAGGATATCAGACTACAGCAGCGTTGAAGTCGACGAACTCATGATAACAGAGGATTATTCGCACGTGATTCACATTGTATCGAACATCAGGGGCGCCATCTCAAGGGGAAAGGACTGTTTCGATGCAATCAGGGCCACCTTTCCCGGGGGTACGATAACCGGGGTCCCGAAGGTGAGGTGCATGGAAATCATTGACGAGCTTGAGCCTGTTGCGCGCGGGCCCTATACAGGCTCGGCAGGATATATAAGCTTCACCGGCGCAATGGATCTGAACATTATCATAAGGACGTTCGTGATAAAAGACGGGACGGCCTATGTCCAGGCAGGGGCCGGGATCGTGGCGGATTCCGACCCTGAGAGGGAATATTATGAAACCCTGAAAAAGGCGGAGGCCCTGATAAAGACACTGGGGATCATATGATGGGGAAGATAACCGCACCGTCAAAGGTCAAGCTCTTTGTGGGAATGCTGTCGCAGGATGTCACGCTCTTCGGGCAAATAACGGACAGACTCTCAAGGGTCTTCGGCCCGTGCGACCTCGAAAGCCCTGTATGGCCGTGGGATCACACCACATACTATCAAAAAGAAATGGGACCTGAGCTTAAAAGAAAGTTCATCTTTTTTGAGGAACCGGTCGGCCCCGGTGATATCGCAGATATAAAACTGCACACTGTAAAGCTTGAGGGCGGGTATCTCAATGAAAAAGGGGGACGGAGGATCAATCTGGATCCGGGGTATCTGGATTCTGCAAAGGTGGTTCTTGTCTCAACAAAGGATTTTTCCCACAGGATTTACCTTGACCGGGGTATCTACGGAGAGGTTACCCTCATATATTCAGGGGGGGATTATCAGATACTTCCCTACACCTTTCCCGACTTCAGGACAGCGGAGTATATGGAGATATTCAGGGCGGCGCGGGTCCTTTACAGGAAGCGGATGAAAGCCTCTTCCGGGCAGACCTTGCAACGGGATACAGGCCGAAGGCTATAAATCGATCTTGTAAGTCAGATTGAGGATAAAATCAGGCGCACCCGCGGTGTTGATGTCCTCTGTCAGCGAAAGGTCGAGACTCCTTCCGCCTGTTTTATATCTGCCGCCGAATATAATCAGGTATGCGTCCCTGTCAACGGCCAGCAGGTCGGTCACCGGGTAGACGGCCGACTGTCCCTGCAGTTGAACAATCAGGGACAGGCCGGGTTTCACAACGGCCTCTACGGATATTCCCCCGGTGACAAAGTTGTTTATATCCATTCTTTCATAAGCCCTCAGGTCGCCGGGGAACACCGCGCCGAGATTCCAGTAGGTCATGATCCTGCCGGTGACGCGCCTGTCAAGGAGAACCGACAATCCTGCATCAGGGCTGCCGTTGCTGAAGCCCTGCCTCGCGCTGCTTACCGGAATCTCCACGTCTCCCCTCAGGCTCAGTCCAAGGCCGTCGCGGGAAATCAGCGGTTTTTTGACGGCAAGGCGGATGTCGCCCAGCCTGACGCCGCTCCTGCCCTTTACAATCAGCCTGCCCTCTCTCCTGACCTCGTAAAGAAAGTCGTTCTGCGGTCTCTGGCTCCTCCCGTAATCCGCAAAACCGAACGTACTGTGATAGTTTTCAAGAAATCCGTCCATAAAACCGCGGCCCACCACAAGCACGGGTATGTCCACATTGAGCTCGAACAGGTCACTCACTATTCTCCTGTATCTGAAATTCAGCTCCGTGATCTCCATGTCAAGGTGGATAACCCAGTCGCCGGATTCCTGCACCGTATAGGTGCTTGAATGAGAAAGGCTGTATGACATGGAATTTTCCACCGCGGCCTTTTCGAGGTACTGCTGGTCTGCATGAAGAAATATCGGATAGAGGTTTCTGACCTGCAGGGGCCCCTCAAAGGAAGATGCCGCCGGCAGCAATACGGGATGAATCAAGAGAGAAAATACAAGCAGGGCGACCCTGCACGGTATTTTCATTATTTGTTTTTCTCCAGCCTCACCTTGTTTTCCATGAGGGCCTGGACGGGTTTCAGACCGTACGGGCTTCCCTGTTCTATTGCGGTGAGCACTGTCCCCCCGCCTGTGAAGAAATAATACCTGGAACTTTCGGAAATGGAGAGATAGAGGCCGGGGCAGAGGTTTTTAAATTCCTGGAGTGTATCTCCGCCTCCGTACATTTTCAATGCCTCCTTGTTTTTGTCTATGGTCTCGTCAAGGGCCCGGGACCCTTCGGAAAAATGGGGGGTAAACCCCATGACCGCATTGACCAA
>WFVK01000024.1 GCA_015491705.1 Nitrospirota bacterium
GGACAATGTCCTGAGTGAATTACAGAAAAACGCCGGTACCCAGTTCGATCCTGAAATTGTGAACATCATCCTGCGGGAAAAAATGGCGTTGGTATGATAAAACAGCCCGGAGCTGACAGATGAACGCCTGCTGTTATTTCAGCCCCAGCACATCCTGCATGTCGTACAACCCGGGAGTCTGCTTGTATACCCACTGGGCGGCCTTTAACGCTCCCCTGGCAAAGGTATCCCTGCTGGATGCCTTGTGAGTGATCTCGATCCTCTCGCCGAGTCCGCCGAACAGTACGGTATGCTCTCCCACGATATCACCAGCGCGGATCGTCTGTATGCCGATCTCTCTCGGCGACCTTTCGCCGATGAGGCCGTGTCTTGCGTATACCGCCGTATCCTCCAGGTTCCTGTTGAGCGCCCGTGCCAGAACCTGAGCCATTTTCATGGCGGTGCCGGAAGGGGCGTCTTTTTTCAGCCTGTGATGGGCCTCGATTATCTCAACGTCATAGTCATCCCCTGTAATCCTGGCTATGTCCTCCAGTACCCTCAGCAGGAGGTTCACCCCGACGCTCATGTTAGGGGCAAACACACAGGGGGTCTTCTGTGCATATAATTTTATATATTCCGTCTCTTCCTTGCTGAAGCCGGTGGTCCCTATGACCACGGGCAGGGGTTTGCCGGAAATTGATTTCAGGTATTCTATGGTCGCCGACGGAGATGAAAAGTCAATAACTACATCGGCACCGCCTGCAATCTCGTTAATGTTATCGGTGATTTTCACGCCGGCGGCCCCTGTGCCGGCAACCTCGCCGATATCCCTTCCGAGATATTCATGGCTGCTGCGCTCCAGCACCCCTGCGAGCCTCATATCCTCGCGTTCCCTTAAAAGCGCTATAATCCGGCTCCCCATTCTTCCGGAGGCTCCTGATACTATTATGTTAAGCATTTCCCGTCTCCTTGTCCGAAGGCTGTGCCCCTGATTCGTCATCAGGCATGCCCTTGATTCTGTATTCTCCGGAGGCCCACGCCCCAAGGTCAATTAGTTTACACCTTTCAGAGCAGAAAGGTCTATACGGATTGTCATGCCACTGTGTCTTTTTCCTGCATACGGGGCACTTGATCTGCATCTCATTATCCTTACAGTTGCATAAAACCATGGCCCGCCCTGCTTATGCAGCCTTAAGGTCTATTGTCCCTTCAAACACCTTGACCGCGGGGCCTGTCATATACACATGGTTGTCTTTAGGGGACCAGTGGATTCTCAGCTTACCGCCGGCAAGGTGCACTGTCACCCTTCTGCTGGTCAGGCCGAGCAGCGCCGATGCCACGCCGGCGGCCGATGCCCCCGTGCCGCAGGCCATAGTCTCTCCGACACCGCGCTCCCATACCCTCATCTTTATATTGTTGCGGTCCATGATTTCGATAAACTCGACATTTGTCCTGTGCGGAAACAGCCTGTTGTTTTCAATCTCGGGGCCGTACCGATTTAGCGGGAATGACCCGACATTCTTATCCACGATCACTGCATGGGGATTCCCCATGGAGACACAGGTCATCCTGAACGTCCTGTCACTGATTTTGACCGGGTGATTGAGTACGCTGCCCTTTATTTTAACCGGTATACTCTCACCGTCCAGCACAGGCTCTCCCATATCCACCCTGATAAGCCTGCCCGTCCTGTATATGTGTATAATGCCGGCGAGTGTCTCTATCGAGAGACGGTCCCTTTTTTCTGCAGGCGTAAGCACGCTGTCCCAGATATATTTCCCGAGGCATCTTATGCCGTTTCCGCACATCTCGACTTCCGAGCCGTCCGCGTTGAATATCCTCATCCTGAAGGCTGCTTCTGCCGAGCAGCACAGCAGGAGCAACTGGTCGGCGCCTATGCCGAACCTGCGGTCGCAGAGCTTCCTTGAAAGAGCGGAGATTCTTCTAAGCGACGCGGACCTGTCATCCAGAATGATGAAATCATTGCCGAGGGCATGCATTTTTGTGAATTGTAGTTTCACTTTAAAAATTCCGGTATTTCCGTTCCTCTTGTCAGGTCCCTGTACCGCTCTCTCTTCCGTATAACATAAAATTCCCCGCCCCTTGCCAGCACCTCTGCGGGCCTGAGCCTCGAATTGTAGTTGGAACTCATGGAAAAACCATACCCGCCTGCGCTCATTACGGCAAGCAGGTCTCCGTGCACAGGGCGGTTCAGACTTCTCTGCCTTGCAAAGAAGTCCCCGGATTCACATATGGGGCCCACGACATCCGCCTGTATCGCGGCCCTCCGGTTCCTTTTCACCGGCAGTATGTGATGATAGGCCTCATACAGGCTCGGTCTTATAAGGTCGTTCATGCCGGCATCGACTATCACGAAATTTTTCTCACCTGACTTCTTTAGGTACAGGACCTTTGTAACCAGTATCCCTGCATTTCCGGCTATCGACCTTCCGGGCTCCAGGATCAGCGTGAAATCGTTCTCCCTGACCAGCGGGAGGACGCCGCCTGCAAGCTCCCGCGGGTGGGGCGTGACATTGTTGTCATATGAGATGCCGAGGCCGCCTCCGATATCGAGGTATTTTATCCCTATGCCCTCTGATCGCAGCTCCTTTGCAAGCGCGAGTATCCTTTTTACCGCCTCCACAAAGGGGGATATCTCGGTTATCTGCGAGCCTATATGACAGTGGATGCCGAGAATCCTGATGTTTGACAATCCGGCGGCAAGCCTGTAGCCTTCAACGGCCTCTTCCATCGGGATGCCGAACTTGTGCTTCCTTAGACCGGTGGATATGTACGGATGCGTAACCGCATTTATGTCCGGATTGACCCTGAGGGCCACCGGCGCCCTGACCCCCATGTCAGCGGCTATCCTGTTGATATGCGCAAGCTCATCGGATGATTCGATATTGAACATGAGGATACGTGACTTCAGGGAGTATCTGATCTCTTCAGCGGTCTTTCCGACCCCGGCATAGACTATCTTTCCGGGGGGGATGCCCGCCTTCAACGCAAGATAGAGTTCCCCGCCCGAGACCACGTCCCCGCCGCAGCCCTTTTTTGCAAGGGCCCTGAGTATGGCCGGATTTGAATTGGCCTTCAGTGCAAAACAGATTATGTGGGGGAAACCGTCAAAGGCGTTTTCAAATGCATCATAATGCCTGCTCAGGGTCTTATGGCTGTAGATATACACCGGTGTCCCCACTTCGTCCACAATCCGCCTGACAGGGACATCCTCGGCATACAGTTCCGAATGTTTGTATCTGAAATCGTGCATGGTCTGTTAACCCGTATCTGTTGCGGAAGCTGATTTTTGAAACTGATTTTGAGCTTGCGTCATTTCGACCAGCGGGAGAAATCTTTATATTGCGACGGGTTAAGATTTCTCACTTCGTTCGAAATGACAGCGAGCTGATCAGATAATGATTTTCCGCAACATGAACTAACCCGATAATCCCTTCAAATCCCCCTTAAGCAAAGGGGGGGAAAGATTCCGGTTGCCCGGTTGAGTTTTATATTATATATAAGTCTCCGGACAATTTCCCGTGCAGTGAAACCGCCCCTGTTAATCCCGGCCTTCTTTTTAAGGTATAATGGAACTACTTATGGAACTTGCAGACAGAGTACGAAATACGGTTATTCAATACGCGATGATCTCGCGCGGGGACCGCGTGCTGACCGGCCTGTCGGGCGGTCCCGATTCGATCTGCCTTGCAGTTATTTTAGATAAACTGAAGGACGATTTCAATATTTCTCTCGCTGCGGTGTACATTGATCACGGCCTGAGACCCCGCGAAGCGGAGAAAGAGGCGGACTTCTGCAGGAAATTCTGTGAGGACCGCGGGATCGAATTCTTCCTGAGGCGCGCGGATGTCAGGAAATTCGCCGCTGAAGAACGGCTGAATATGCAGGAGGCCGCAAGGGAACTGAGATACAGGATATATGAAGAACTTGCAGCAAAGCTGAATTTTACAAGGATTGCCCTCGGCCACAACGCCGATGACCAGGCGGAGACCGTTCTGATGAGACTGTTCAGGGGATCTGGGAGAAAAGGTCTATCGGGGATACCGCCTGTAAGGGGGAGGATAATCAGGCCGCTCATTGATGTTGAAAGAAGAGAGATAGAGACCTTCCTCTCTTCCGGCCGGCCGGTCACTTATGCCGTTGATTCTTCAAACCTTAAAGACGACTATTTCAGGAACTGGATAAGGCGTAATGTCATGGACAGGATTAAATGCAGGGCGCCGGCGGCCGTGCGCGAGATATGCAGGACGGCGAAGATTCTGCAGGAAGAAGACGAGTACCTTGAGATTATAGTCACAAAGACACTGATGAGACTCATCAGCAGAAAGAGCGATGATTCAATAGAGCTGTTCCTTTATCCACTCGCAAGCATGGAGAAACCTGTATTGAGGCGTGTCATAAGGAGGGCCGTTAATGAAACAAGAGGGCTGAGGGGAATAGCCTTTGTGCATATTGAAGACATAATCAGGCTCATAAAACAAGGCCGTCCGGGTGACAGACTGCACCTTCCCGGGGACATCAGGGCGATAAAGGAATATTCCCTGATAAAGATCACCACCAGGAAGCCCGTCAGGATCAGCGAATACGAGCTGCATCCGCCCTGCGAGCTTGCCCTGAAGGAAGCCGGGATTACAATAAAGGCATCTTTTGAGGAAAAGGTGACGGCGACGGGCGACGGGAGGCGCTCGGTGCTCCTTGACGCAGGCCCCATGAAATTCCCGCTCAGGGTCAGGGCACGGGTATCAGGAGATTTCTTTTATCCGGCCGGTTTCGGGAGGAGGAAAAAGCTGCAGGATTTCTTTGTGGATGAGAAAATTCCGAGGGACCGGAGGGATATTATTCCGGTCGTATTGTCGGGAAATGATATTATATGGGTTGCAGGGTACAGGGCCGATGAGAGGTTCAGGCCGCACAGTGGCACCGGGAAGTTTTTAAGGCTTGAGATATCAGGCGAAGAATATTCAAGCGGGCGATAAAGCTTAACCTTAAGTTTGCATAAAGGGGCAGCGGAGTTTGCGGGGAAACCCTGTTTGAGGTTCGGGGGTCAACTGTTATAAGGCGAGGGTTACCGGAAACAGGTCTTTATTGCAGGAGGAGAGATTGATGAAAAAGGTAAGGGTACGTTTTGCACCGAGCCCCACCGGATTCCTTCATATAGGGGGCGCGAGGACGGCGCTGTTCAACTGGCTTTACGCCAGGCACAACAACGGTGTGTTCATACTGAGGATAGAGGATACGGACAGGAGCCGTTCCACTGATGAGTACATAGAGGCAATCATACAGGGCATGAAGTGGCTGGGGCTTGACTGGGATGAAGGACCGTTCAGGCAGACATCGAGATTCGATCTGTACAGAAGCTATGCAGACAGGCTGCTGAAAGAGGGCAAAGCCTACTACTGCTACTGTTCTCCCGCCGAGCTTGAGGCAAGGCGCAAAGAGGCCATGGCGGCAGGCAGGGCATTAAAATACAACGGCAGGTGCAGGGACCTGAAAGAGCCGGTTCCCGGTGTGTCGCCGGTTGTCAGGTTCAGGATGCCGCAGGAAGGCCGGACGGTTGTCGATGATCTGATCAGGGGCAGGGTCACCTTTGCAAACGACCAGCTTGACGACCTGATCATTCTCCGGTCAGACGGCACCCCGACCTATAACCTGACCGTTGTAGCGGATGATATCGACATGGGGATAACCCATGTCATCAGGGGTGACGACCACCTGAACAACACCCCCAGGCAGATACAGCTTTACAATGCATTCGGATACGCGGTGCCGGAGTTTGCGCACCTGCCCATGATACTCGGCCCGGACAGGGCAAGGCTCTCAAAGCGGCACGGAGCGGCATCCGTAATGGCGTATTATGAGATGGGATACCTGCCCGATGCACTTGTTAATTACCTCGCGAGGCTCGGCTGGTCATACGGAGACCAGGAGATATTCACCAGGGAAGAGCTGATAAGGTATTTTTCCTTTGAAAACGTGGGCAGGGCCGCGGCGGTCTTTAATCCCGAAAAACTCCTCTGGCTGAACAGCCAGTACATAATCAACTCGTCATCCGAGAAACTCGCCGGACTCGTCATACCGTTTCTGGTAAAGGAAGGCATCGTAACAGACGGATGGAACCCTGACGGAAAGTGGCTGGCAAGGGCCGTGGATACGCTGAAAGAGCGTTCAAAGACGCTGGTCGAGCTTGCGAGGTCGCTGCGTTACTATATCGCCGGCGAGGTTGAATATGATGAAAAGGCAAGGGCCAAATTCCTCAATGAAGAAAGCGTCGGCCTGCTCGTGGAGGTAAAAGAGGGGCTTGCCTCTCTCGCCGTGTTTTCAGAGGCGGAGACCGAGAGACTCTTCCGGTCCATAATTGAAAAACACGGCATAAAGCTCGGCAGGCTCGCCCAGCCCGTCCGCGTTGCATTGACCGGCGGCACGCAAAGCCCGGGTATATTTGAAGTGATCGACGTGCTCGGCAGGGAAAAGACCCTTCAGAGGCTGCAGAAGGCGATAGAGACGGCAGGAAGGGCAAAAGGCAGGTAGTTGCCGGCCTGATCTATTTCAACCCCGAAGGCCCGAATGGCGGGCCCAATGTCCTCGCCTCGCCTGGTGGTAGTGGTCGGTCAGTTCTTCCGTATGACTATGGTCATCATTGAGCCGAGCCACTTTCCGAGGGGGCGCAGCACCTTCTCAAGCCACAACAAGACCGGCAGCAGGGGCCGGGGCAGGAGATTGGGGTGGATGTATCCGCCTGATGCAAAAAACAGAAACGGCGTGTGGTAGCTTTCGTAAATGATCTCCAGATCAGGATATCTGCCCTCGAATTCCTTTCTGCGCTTTTTGAAGAAGATGGTCGGTATGGCAATATTTGCATCCAGGAGATGGTATTGTTCCGACTCGCAGGCCTTTGTCCCCAGATTCAGGCCCTCATGGTGAACGAGCTTGTATATGGGATATGATAGAAGGCTCACATAGGGTTCGACCATCACTATCCTGCCGCCTCTTTTCAGCGCCCTCCGGGCCTCTTTGAAAAATTCATCAGGGCTCTTCATATGGTGCAGAACCCCGAAGACCATTATGGTATCCAGTGAACCGTCCTTAAACGGCAGGGCCTGCGCATCGTTGCACACCGCGATATGCGGTGTGAGCACCCTGTCGGTCTGGATGATGTCTTCGAAGAACATCTTCGTATATC
>WFVK01000025.1 GCA_015491705.1 Nitrospirota bacterium
CCGGTTCAGGGTTCAAGGGTTATAAGGCGAAGGAAATTACTCCTCCCCTTAAGTTAAGGGGAGGCCGGGAGGGGTTATTTTATAACATGCCGTGCTGAATATTTCCTCAGGGAATCGCAGATAAAGCTTTTCCGCCGGGCTCTCCGGCATGAGGGCGATGGTGTTATGCAACTGTAAGTTCAGGACACAACAAAAGAGGAGAGCATATAATGAAAACGGGTTTCGTAGGTCTGGGTAAGATGGGCATGAATATGGTTCAGCGCCTGCTGAACGGCGGCCATGCAATTGTTGCGTATGACCGGGCGGCTGAAACAGTGAGAAAGGCGGAGGAAAAGGGCGCGGAGGGGGCCGGGTCCCTCGGGGAACTCACTCACAGACTGGAAAGCCCCCGCATTGTCTGGCTCATGGTGCCTGCGGGGCAGCCGACAGAGGACACCCTCACGGAGCTTGCAGGGATGATGGATGAAGGGGACATACTGATTGACGGGGGCAATTCCTTTTACAGGGACTCCGTGCGCAGGGCCGCGGAACTTAAAAAACGCAATATTTCTTTTCTTGATGCAGGCACGAGCGGGGGCATATGGGGACTGGAGACAGGCTACTGCCTGATGGTCGGCGGAGACAGGGAAGTCTTTGACAGGGCCGAGCCTCTCTTTGCTGCACTTGCCCCTGAGAACGGATATGCATATGTGGGGCCGCACGGTGCAGGGCACTTTGTGAAGATGGTTCACAACGGCATTGAATATGCAATGCTGCAGGGATATGCCGAGGGATTCGAGATCATGAACGCGAAAAAGGAGTTCAATCTCGACCTGCATAAGATCGCAAGGCTATGGAATCACGGCAGCGTGGTGCGTTCCTGGCTTCTGGAGCTTGCAGAGAAGGCCTTCAGCAGGGACCCGGGGCTTGATTCAATCCGCGGCTATGTTGAAGACTCGGGGGAAGGGCGCTGGACTGTCGCGGAGGCGGTTGAAAATGATATACCCGCCCCTGCCATTACCCTGTCACTCCTTCAGAGATTCCGTTCACGGCAGGAGGAATCTTTCAGCGCAAAGGTTATTGCAGCGCTTCGCAATGAGTTCGGGGGACACAGGGTGGTGAAGAAAACCTCAACTTCAGACTGAGTGAGATGGAGAACAATACACCGGATATTAATACGGATGTTTCCGGGGAGTCGCAGGTATGCAGGATATTTCCGGAGAAGATCAATATTGATCCGTTCATCATGGTGATCTTCGGGGGCTCCGGGGACCTCAGCAGGAGAAAACTGCTGCCAACTCTCTTCCACCTGTGTCATGACCAGAACCTCCCCGATGACTTTGCAATTATCGGCTTTGCATCATCCGCGAGGTCGGACGCGGAGTACCGCGCCCTGGTCAAGAAAGCCCTTGAGGAATTCAGCGCCGACCCTGTCCAGTCTGAGTGCTGGGAGAGGTTCAGCAGGAAGCTTTTTTACGTCTCCGGCGGCTTTGAGGACGACAGCAGCTACAGGAGGCTTTCCGCCAGGCTGCAGGAGCTTGCAGGGAAACCGCCGAAACAGGTTATTTATTACATGGCTGTCCCACCGCACTTCCTGCCCTCGATCATGGAGAGACTGCGCTACTGCGATTTCTGCAGGACAGCGGCTGATAAGCGGCTGGTTATAGAGAAGCCGTTCGGCAGGGACAGGGCCTCCGCGGCTGAACTCAACAGGCTGATTTCACACGCCTTTGAGGAGGACCAGATATACCGCATCGACCATTACCTGGGAAAAGAGACCGTGCAGAACATACTCTTTTTCCGCTTTGCCAACAGCATATTCGAGCCTCTCTGGAACCGCCGCTATATCGACCATGTGCAGATCACCGTGGCTGAAACCCTGGGTATTGAAAACAGGGGCAGGTTTTATGAAGAGGCGGGGGTTGTCAGGGATATTGTGCAGAATCACATGATGCAGCTTCTCGCGCTTGTGGCCATGGAACCGCCCACAGGCTTTGAATCGGATTACATCCGCGATGAAAAGGTAAAGGTCTACCGCACCATACGTTCAATGGATGAAGAGTACATAAGGAAGTTTACGGTTGCCGGACAGTACGGCGCGGGACGGATAAACGGTCATGCCGTGCCTGCCTACCGTGAGGAGAAAGACACCTCGCCGCAGTCAACCACCCCGACATTTTTTGCCGGCAAATTCTATATAGACAACTGGCGCTGGGCAGGGATACCCTTCTACCTGAGGACGGGCAAGCGTCTCAAAAAGCGTATTACAGAGATCAGCATTCACTTCAGGCAGCCGCCGCTGAGGCTCTTCGGCACGACATGTGAACTGAGGGACCGCAACATCCTTGTGCTGGGGGTTCAGCCCGCTGAAGAAATCACCCTGCATATCGGTGTAAAGCATCCCGGGGTCGGCAATCAGTTGTTCCCGGTCGACATGGTGTTTAATTATGAAAGAGATATTCACGATCATGTACATTTCCCCCTTGCATATGAGCGGCTGCTGCTTGACTGCATGAAAGGGGATCATACGCTTTTCGCAAGGCAGGACGGCATCGAGGCGATGTGGTCGGTGGTCGACCCTGTTATTGAACAGTGGGAGAACACGCCGGTGGAGGATTTCCCGAATTACAGCGCCGGCACATGGGGGCCCGCAGCGGCAGATGACCTGATGCACAATGAAGGCCGCCGGTGGCGGACATGGTGAAAACAGTCCTGATTTTCGAAAATGACGGCCTCATGGCCAATTACGCCGCCGGTGAATGGGCCGCAATCGCGGGAAAGGCCGTCAGCGACAAGGGCCGTTTTACGGCAGCGCTGTCAGGGGGAAAGACCCCTGCGGGTCTCTACAGGAAACTTTCCGGCATAAAAAAACTTCCGTGGGACAGGACACATATCTTCATTGTTGATGAACGGTTTGTGCCGTTTGAGCATGAAGACAGCAATTACGGCATGATAGAGCGGAACCTGCTGCGGCATACAGGGATCCCGCAGGAGAATATTCATCCGGTTTCAACGGCGGTGGATACCCCCGGTGAGGCAGCCGAGAGATATGAAGAAGAGCTGGCATCATTTTTTAAAACCGGCAACGGGTCCCTGGATCCGCCAGGGGACGGGATTCCCCGCTTTGACCTCATCCTGCTCGGCCTGGGCGCAGACGGCCACACCGCATCCCTTTTCCCCGGTGCGCCGTGCTTGAGAGAAACCTCCCGGCTGGCGGTGGCGGTTTCACCATCCGGCCCCGCGGAGCACGAGAGGATAACCCTCACACTTCCGGTGCTCAACAATGCGGAGAATGTCATGATCCTCGCCGCGGGTGACAAAAAGGCCGCGGCGGCAAGAGAGGTTATAGGGGACAAAAACAGCCTGCTGCCTGCGGCGATGGTCAAACCTGGCAACGGAAAGCTTGTCATCCTGATAGACAGGGGGGCCGCCTCGCTTTTATCTGCTTCCTGTCAGCCGCAATCCTGAACGTGCCCCGACGCTGCATAAACCGGCGTGAGAGACCGCCGTAGACGATCCGGCAGGGGTTACAACCATAGTTTCCGGTTGACTTTCATCCGGGACTTTTTGTATGCTTTTAACCGGAATGTCCCGGAAATTCAGAATGAACAGACAATGTTAAAAAAATTCCTTCCAAAAGAAACCGATTTCTTCAGCATGTTCGAGAAAGCAGCACTGAATGTCAACAAGGGCGCAGCACTGCTCGTTGAGATGATGGAGTACCCCGCCGCCGCCGCCGTCAAGGCAAAAGAGATATACGAGGCCGAGCAGGAAGGGGATATGTTCACCCACGAGGTGATGCGCAAGCTTAACAAGACCTTCCTGACCCCTGTTGACAGGGAAGATATACATGCGCTTATAGGACGGATCGACGATGTCCTTGATTTAATATGGGCATCAGCGGACAGAACCGTGCTGTTTAAGCTCGATGCCCCCCCGCCGGAAGCCGTTGATCTCTCAAAGACCCTGCTCGAGACAACGGAATTCATCACAAAGGCCATAGGCTGTCTCAAGGGCAAGAAATATTCATATATCCAGGAATACTGCATTGAAATCAACAGGCTTGAAAACAGGGGAGACAGGATCTTCAGGGAGGCCCTCGTAAAGCTGTTTGACAACATCAAAGATCCCATTCTTGTCATCAAGTGGAAAGAGGTCTACGAACATCTTGAAGAAGCAAACGACACATGTGAAGACGTCGCAGACATTCTCGAAGGTATAGTTCTCAAACATGCCTGAGACAATCATAATCCTGGTCATTGCCATAGCCCTTCTCTTTGAAGTAAGCAACGGTTGGAACGATTCCGCCAATGCCATTGCCACGGTTGTTTCAACGAGGGTGCTGACGCCCCTGCAGGCCGTGCTCATGGCGACAGGGATGAACGTACTGGGAGCCCTTTCCTCAACCGCGGTGGCCAGGACAATCGGAAAAGGCATAGTTGATCCCTCTGTCGTGACCGACCCGGCCCTTGTGGCTGCAGCGCTGCTTGCCGGGTTTTTCTGGAACGGGGCGATGACCATACTCGGCATGCCGGTCAGCGCCTCGCATGCCCTGATCGGGGGGGTAATGGGCGCCGCCATTGCCTTCGGAGGTATTGATATCCTGAATCTCGCCGGACTCACCAAGATCTTTACAGCCCTCCTGACCTCCCCGGTTATCGGCATTGTCTTCGGTTATTTTTTTATGAAACTCATTATCAGGTTCTTCTGCAACGTCTCTCCCGGCTCCCTCAACAAACATTTCGGCCGCCTGCAGGTTGTTTCATCAGCTTTCATGGCCTTCAGCCATGGTATGAATGACGCGCAGAAGACAATGGGGGTGATCACCCTCGCGCTGCTAAGCGGAGGCTATCTGACAAGCATAGAAGTCCCCTTATGGGTTATAGTCATGTGTGCGATTGCCATGGGTGCGGGTACGGCGGCGGGCGGATGGAGGGTGATCAGAACCCTGGGACACCAGATGCTGAAACTCCAGCCGGTTCACGGGTTCGCGGCCGAGACAGCGGCAACAGCGGTCATAGTGGGGGCAAGCTCGCTGGGGATGCCGGTCAGCACAACACATGTCATAACAACAAGCATCATGGGCGTAGGCGCCACCAAAAGGCTGAGCGCGGTAAGATGGGGAGTTGCAGGAAAAATTCTCCTCGCCTGGGTCTTGACCCTGCCCATGTGTATCGTGATAGCGTGGCTGATCTACAAGCTATTAATCATGGCCGGCATGCGCTGAACGTTTGCCGGCTGAAGATCGAACTTTGAACCCTGAGCCGCAAACAAGCTTTCCCGGCAGGCTCTCCCGCCCCCTTAGGCCACATTAAGGTTATTTCTGTTTCCAGTTCCCGTCAGTCCCCTGCACCCACCAGCCCTTTCTGGCCTTTTTGATCCAGCTGCCGGCAAATATGCGTTTGATGTCCGCAACCTTCTCCGGAGGGAAGCCGTTGGCCTTTGCAATCTCTCTGTAGAGGGCGTTCCTGTCCCTGTTTTCCGCTGCTATAAGGCGCTTGAGCCTTGCCTTGTCCTTCAGTTTAAGGCCCGTGCTGTTGCGTATAACGAGGAGGCCGTTGTTGCCTATGCCCACATTGCCGCTGTCCATAAAAGGCATGATTGATTCCGCCCTTTTCTTTATGGACTGCTTCAGCGTCCTTATGGCGGGAGTGGTTACATTGATGTCGGCCTCCTGCGCATATGCCTCGCGGGGGCCTGCCACCGACACTGCAAGCAGGATTGCTTTTTCAATAAGGCTCTGCGGCGCGCCTTCCTGTTTCTGCGGCTCCTCCTTTGCAGGCTCCTTCCCCTCAGAGCCCCATACCTCGTCGACGATCCTGTCCGCCGCCTTTTCAACCGCCGCGGCGGGGAAATATATGTTTATGGTTACACACGATGTTATAAAAAACACAAGACAATAAAACAGCGATGTTCTGTACAGCCCTCTTTCCATTGCTCCGCCTCCTTATAAAATTTTTTCCCCTCCGTCCCTGATTCTCCTGATTATCCCGCTTGTGGATATGCCCTCCACAAGGGGAATCGTGCGCACATCCTTTACTATGTCACTGCCAGCAATATCCTCGGGTCTCCAGTCAGCCCCCTTAACAAGCACATCAGGTCTTATCTCCCTGATAAGCTCATAAGGAGTGTCTTCACTGAATATAACCACATAATCAACCATTGACAACGCGGCAAGCACCTCCGCCCTCTGGTCTTCCGGGATTACAGGCCTTCCCGGCTTGATCCCGGAAACCGAGCGGTCGGCGTTGAGACCTACTACAAGTATATCACCGATTTCTTTTGCCCTGCCGAGATAGCGTACATGCCCTGCATGAAGGATATCGAAACAGCCGTTGGTAAAGACAATCTTCCGGCCCCTGTTCCTCTGCCTGTCTCTTA
>WFVK01000026.1 GCA_015491705.1 Nitrospirota bacterium
CCTCAGAGGAAAAGGCTCGGAAGGCGATCAGCAGGGGATTCGCCGAAATAAAAAGACTCGATGGGCTCCTGAATTATTTCTCAGAGGACAGCGAAATCACCGCCGTCAACAGGGCCGCCGGAATCAGGCCGGTCAGGGTAAGCAGGGAGACCCTGGATATAGTGAAAAAGGCCGTGCATATATCTGACATTACAGGCGGGGCATTTGATCCGACCATCGCACCGGTTGTCAGCCTCTGGAACTTTTCCAGGGATATATCAAACCCTTCCGTCCCGTCAAAAGATGCGGTTGCAGATGCATTGAGACATGTTGATTACAGAAAGATAAAGATAAACACCGCCGCATCCGAGATCTACCTCACTGAAAAGGGCATGGAGCTCGATCTCGGGGGGATAGCCAAGGGCTATGCCGCGGACCGGGCCGTTGAGGCCGTAAAGGCGGAAGGCATAAAGGCGGCCCTTGTCGCAGTGGCCGGTGATATAAGGGGATTCGGACTGAATCCCTCCTCAGGACACGGATGGAGGCTGGGCATTCAGGACCCGAGACCCGCGACCGTTTCAGAACGGCCGTGGGAGGATATATTTGCAACCCTTGAACTCAGGGACAAGGCAATCTCAACATCAGGCGATTACCAGCGTTTTTTTATAAAGGACGGCAGGCGCTATTTCCATATCCTCGACCCCGCGACGGGATTCCCCGCTGATACGGACCTGATCAGCGTCACGGTACTTGCACCCGAGGGGTATGTCACGGACAGCCTTGCAACGGCCGTATTTGTCCTCGGCGTGGAAAAGGGGATGAAGCTGCTCGGGTCAATGGGCATTGACGGGGTGCTGGTATGCGCCGACAAAAAAGTCCTGCTTACCCCGAAGTTAAAGGGGGAAATCAATATCCTGAACACGGCCTATCAGACCCTGAACTATTCCCCGTAGCCTGCGGCTGCCGCGCAAGCAACGCGCCTGGCCTGCAGTTGTTTGGAAATTCTCACCGGGAAGGCCCGTTTCCGGGGCCTTCAGCGGCCGTTTTTTTCAGGTGGTTTTGCTTGTATTCGTCATACTTCTTTGCGCTGCCGCGGACCATGTGTGCGGGATATTTCTCCCTGTTTTTCTCCAGTTTGCGGGCAACTGTTTCCTCGATATCGACGTTGAGGTCATGGCACAGGTAGGTGAGATAAATGGCTATGTCCGCAATCTCCTCGGCAACGCCTTCAGCGGTTTCGCCTTTCAGCATTTCGGCAACTTCCCTGTCCGTCTTCCACTGGAAGTTTTCAAGAAGCTCGGAGGCCTCGATCACCAGTGAAACGGCAAGGTCCTTGGGCCTGTGAAATTTCTCCCAGTCCCGCTCCCTGCGGAACTCCAGCAGTTTCCTCTTTAAGTCATCACTGACCATGCAATCCCCCTCTCTGAATTTCAGCACACCTCACAGTGCCATTAACATACCGCCCCTTTATGCAAAATCGACAACACAGCCGGACATAAACCTTACAGTTGCATAACACCATCGCTTTATAAAGGTTTTACGGCGGGCTCTCCGGCCGGTTTATGCAACGTTAAGGTAAATTGTTTCGTAGATTATAACACTTAACCTTACAGTTGCATAAGAACATCGCCGGCGGGGGCCCTCACGCCCGATTATGCAGCCATCAGGGTTTATTGACTTGTCCGGGGCGGAAGAGATAAAATATTGAGGCAATCAAGACAAGCCGAGGAGGAAGCAATGCCCATCTACGAGTATATCTGCCTTAAATGCGATAACAAGTTTGCGCTTCTTCAGAGTTTGTATCCGGCCGAAAACAATGCCGAATGTCCCAAGTGCTCTTCAAGAAAAGTAAAGAAGGTCATCTCCACCTTCAGTCTTGGAACAGATTCAGGCAACAGCGCCTCCCCGATGCCGGCCAGCGGTTTCAGCGGCGGCGGCTGAGGCATACGTTCCTGCTGAACAGGCTGTTCAGCCTGGCTTCATATGTGCGCCGGTAAACCCTGCTGCAGCAGATCACCACGCCCCTCCTGCGAGCATAGAGGCGTCAAGCGGTAAGGTCAGCCCCCTTCCTGCCTGTTGCGGCGGTTGCCGTGCGGCCAGAGGCGGTCCTCTATGGCCTTCAGAAGCCCCTGAAACGTACGGGGGTCCCTGGCTGAAACAGAGACGGCGTTGAACCGGCTGCAGAGGGCCCTCACTTCATCTTTGTCCATAAGGTCTTCCTTGTTGAAGACGAGCAGCACGGGCCTGGAGGAAAGCCCGAGATCGGCGAGGATTTTTTCCACGGACCTGATATGCTGCCCGAACCTGGGATTGGATATATCCACCACGTGCAGGAGCAGGTCCGCATCCCTCAGTTCTTCAAGTGTGGCCCTGAAGGCCGCGAAAAGGTCCCTGGGCAGGTCGCGGATAAAGCCGACCGTATCCGTGATTATTACATCTCTTTCCCTGGGAAACCTCAGTCTCCTGCTTGCCGTGTCAAGGGTTGCAAACATCTTGTCCTCCACGGACGTGGCACTCCCCGTGAGGTTGTTAAGCAATGTTGATTTCCCTGCATTCGTATAGCCCACGATCGATATGATGGGGATGCCCCTGGCGGCCCGAAGCGCCTTTCTCTGCTGCCGGGCCCGGCTGAGGGACTGAAGCTGTTTTTCAAGGAGCGTTATCCTCTCCCTCACCCGTCTCCTGTCCACTTCCAGCTTCATTTCACCCGGGCCCCTTCCCCCGATGCCGCCCATGAGCCTGGACATTGCAGTGCCTTTTCCCGTAAGCCGCGGGAGCCTGTAACGCAGTTGCGCGAGCTCGACCTGCACCTTTCCGTCCCTGCTGTGGGCCCGGCGGGCGAATATGTCAAGGATAAGCTGGGAGCGGTCTATGACCTTCAGCTCTGTCATGTCGCTGATGGCCTTTGACTGGGAGGGATTGAGGTCCTGGTCGAATATCAGCAGGGTCGCGCCCCTGTTCATGGCCTTGATGACAAGGTCCTTTATCTTGCCTTCTCCCATGAGATACTTAGGATTGATATGCGTGGGTCTCTGAAGTACCGTATCAAGCACTATTACATCAGCGGCGGCGGCAAGCTCCCTGAGCTCTTCCATGGAGTCTTCCTGTTCATGCCTCGGCCTGCGCGTTACACTCACAAGGACGGCCCTCTCCCTGTTGTCCTTTACGTCGAAGCCCGTCCTGTGTGACTGCATCCCCTCCTCTATGGACGAGACAAGGCCGCCGAAGTCTTCAAACGCCCTGTCCATCCCGTGAAAAGGCACCGGGCCTTTTACTTCATATGTTGTGTCTTCACCGGAGGGATACAGGTATGCAAGTGTGACACTGTCCGGCCGGCCGTCTTTCAGTCCTATGACGATGAGCGCATCAAGCCTGAGCAGTGAGAGGTCCGTGATATCGTCCCGGGTTATGCCTTCGCTCTTCAGGTGGGTATGGATCAGCCTCAGCCCCCGGAGGACCTTTCTGCCGAGCGGGCAGCCGGAAAGGTCGGGGATAAAGATGCCCTTTGCATCCCCGATGATGACATGGGTTATATTGCCTCCCCTGTCCGCAAGCACGCCGACCTGCCGGCCTGTGGAGGCGGAGCAGTCCGCCATGTATTTTGCAAGTTCCGCTGTAAGGGCCTTTTCTCTTGGAATGCGCCTCCTGTAGAGCCTTTCAAGGGACTTGAGCTCGCTCTTTTTCAGGCCTCCCGTGTTTCCGAATACCGATGGAATAAAATACCTCCTGTCATTAAAACAAATTCAATGGGCCTCGGCCCAGTTTGCGCCGATACCGATATCCGCCTTCAGGGGAACAGAGAGCCTTACCGCATTTTCCATCTCTTCCCTGACCAGTGCGCTGACTCTATCCCTTTCATGCCCCGGCATTTCAAACAGCAGCTCGTCATGCACCTGCAGCACCATCCTCGTCTTTAAATCTTCCCTTTTTATCCTCTTCCATATATTCAGCATCGACACCTTGATTATATCCGCTGCCGAGCCCTGGACAGGTGAATTGACAGCGAGCCTTTCACCGAGCTGCCGGATATTCCTGTTTCTACTCCTCAGTTCGGGGATCGCCCGTTTCCTGCCGAGGATGGTGGTGACATAACCGGTCTCGGCGGCCTCTTTTATGAGCCTGTCTATATAATCCCGCACCCCGCTGTGCCTGGCGAAATACGTATCTATATAATACCTGGCCTCCTCCGGGGATATTCCCAACTGCCGGCTGAGCCCGTAGGGGCTGATGCCGTAAATGACCCCGAAGTTTACGCTCTTTGCACTGCGTCTCATCTCCTCTGTCACATCTTCAGGGGCAACGCCGAACAATTCACAGGCGGTCCCTGTATGGATGTCTCCGTGGTTTTTAAACGCCTCGATGAGTTTTTCGTCATTACTCAGGTGGGCGAGGATGCGGAGTTCTATCTGGGAATAATCCGATGAAAGCAGGAGGTTGCCGTTTTCAGCTATGAAGGCCTCCCTTATCTTCCTGCCCCACTCGCCCCTGATGGGGATGTTCTGCAGGTTGGGTTCCGAACTGCTGAGCCTTCCTGTTGCGGTTATCGTCTGGTTGAATGATGTATGCAGTCTCCCTGTTCCGGGATTGACGAGCTTCGGCAGGGCGTCCACATATGTATTCAGCAGCTTTGACAGCCCCCTGTATTCGATTATCTCCCGCGGCAGTTCGTGCTCGGGCGCGAGCTGTTCAAGCACGTCTATATTGGTTGAATATCCCGTCTTTGTCTTTTTTGCGGGTTTGAGGCCTATCTTCCCGAACAGTATCTCCTGGAGCTGCCTGGGCGAATTGATGTTGAATTCCTCGCCCGCGAGGAAGTATATCCTCTTTTCAATGCCTGCAAGCTCTGCAGACAGTCTCTCCGAGAAGGATTTCATCAGCCGGAGATCGATTTTTATGCCGGCCATTTCCATGTCCGCAAGGACCTCTATGAGCGGTATCTCCAGGTCGTGGAAGAGGGCTGAAAGGTTTTCCTTTCTGATTGCGGGCTCAAAATACCTCTTCAGCCGCAATGTCACCGCGGCATCTTCCCCCGAGTACTCGGCGGCCTCGTCCACGGGCACCTCGCTGAAATTCTTCCTCCCCCTGCCCATTACATCCCTGAAAGACATCTTCTTTATGCCGAGACGCTCCATGGCCGTGTCGGTGAGGTTGTGATTCGTCTTGTTGGGATTAAGCAGGTAGGAGGCGAGCATGGTGTCAAAATCAATGCCCCTCATACAGATTCCCTCGTTTCTCAGCACAATAAGGTCATATTTTATGTTGTGCCCTGTCTTGCCGACATGGGGGTTTTCGAGTATCCCCCTCATTCGCCCCAGAACATAGTCCTTGGGCAACTGCTCCGGCGCGCCGGGATAGGAATGTGCAAGGGGGATATAATACGCCTTCCCGGGCTCCGTGGAAAGCGATATGCCGACAAGCTCCGCCGTCATCGGCGATGCGGAGGTTGTCTCTGTGTCAATACTCAGCTCATCCCCTATGCCGGAGAGCGCCTCTTCAAGGGACTCCCTGCGGAGAATGGTTATATATTCCGTTTCCCCCGCGCCGCCGGCTGCGGAGCGGGGGATCAGGCTGATGAGGCGGCTGAATTCCAGTTTGCGGAAATACTCCAGCACCAGGGGCCAGTCAGGCTCTCCGGGCCTGAGGTCCTCCACCGATATATCCAGGGGCACATCATAGTGTATGGTTGCAAGCTCCCTGCTCAGCCTGATATCCTCCATGTGGGCGCACACGGCTTTCCTGGCCCTTGCGTTTTTGATCTTTTCAGGGTTGCTTATCAGGTTGTCGAGGCTTCCGAACTCCTTCAGCAGTTTGACGGCGGTCTTCTCTCCGATGCCGGGCACACCCGGTATATTGTCCGAGACATCGCCCATCAGGGCTATTATCTCGGGGAAGCGCGAAGGTTCAACGCCGAACCTCCGGACCACATCCTCTTCCCCGGTGATCTTCTCCTTCATGGTGTCATAGAGCCTGATCCTGGTGCTTACCGCCTGGCACATGTCCTTGTCGCCTGTCACAATGTAGACATCAAGACCCCTTGATTCGCCCTGCCTGGCAAGAGCGCCCAGTATGTCGTCTGCCTCATATCCCTCCTTTTCGATCGTCCGGATTCTGAAGGCGTTTATTATTTCCTTTATCAGGGGTATCTGGGGCCTGAGGTCATCGGGCATGGCAGGCCTGTGAGCCTTGTACTTTTCATATGCCTCGTGTCTCTTTGTGGGCCCCGGCGCGTCAAAGACCACTGCAAAATACCCGGGCTTCTTCTCTCTCAGTATCTTCAGGAGCATGGTGGTAAACCCGTAGACCGCATTTGTGGGGACACCGCTTGAGGTTGAAAGACCCCTGATTGCATAAAATGCGCGGTATACATAAGAGTTCCCGTCTATAAGGTAAAGGGCCGGCATTGCCGTGTTTCATCTCCTGGTAATGGGGCAGGCTCGCCTGCCGGTTTATGCAATATTAAGGTGAACAGACTAATTAGTATCTGTTGCGGAAAGTCATTATCTGATCAGCCCGCTGTCATTTCGAACGAAGTGAGAAATCTTGCCCCGTCGCAATATAAAGATTTCTCCCGCTGGTCGAAATGACGCAAGCTCAGGATTAGTTTCAAAAATCAGCTCCCGCAACATGAACTAATTATACAAAAGAAGAAAATAATTTGAACGATGTTACCTTGCAGGTGCATAAAACCATGGCCGCCCCCGGCGCGGGGGCGACGTAGGCGGTTGTAAAGAAACATGCAATAAATTATAGTATTAGAACCGAGTGGAGAGGGGAAATATTATGAAAAAATCATCAAAAGGCACGGCGGCCGCCGGGCTCACCCATATTGATGGGCGGGGCGGTGCAGCCATGGTTGATGTAAGCGGCAAAAAGGCGACCCTGAGGGAGGCGTCCGCCGAAGGCTCGGTCTACATGGAACAGGAGACCATTAATCTGATCGAAGATAACAGGGTCGCAAAGGGCAATGTCTTTGAGACCGCGAGGCTCGCCGGCATCATGGCTGCAAAAAAGACGAGCGCGCTTATTCCACTGTGCCACCAGCTCAATCTCTCATCCGTGTCAGTGGATTTCAGGACCGACAGGGGGAAAAACAGGATCGACATACAGGCAAGGGCCGTATGCACGGGGCAGACAGGCGTTGAGATGGAGGCGCTGACAGCGGTGTCTGTTGCGGCCCTCACGATTTACGATATGTGCAAGGCCGTGGACAGGGCGATGACCATCTCGGACATCCGGCTTGTGGAGAAACGCGGCGGGAAAAGCGGCTCGTGGAAGAGGCCCGCCTAATGTCCCGGGGGTTCCGTTCCGGGATTTTTCTTCAGCAGGACTATCTCATGCTCTTTTTTTGCAAGCTCCTGCCTGAGCTTAAACGTATACACACCGAGGCCGAGGACGGCGATTACAAGAAGGATTACCAGGAGTTTGACGCCCGGCGGTGTCCTGAACCTCTCGCGATGTTCTATGTCCAGTTCCAGACGGGTTTTATCCGGCATTATTTATACCTTTTGACCTCAAAACGGTAAAGCTCGATATCCTCATCCGGAAATATCCCCGCCTTCATCGATGCAATGCTGATCTGCTCATCCACGGTGTCGACCCCTTCAAGGTCGGGCAGGAGAAGGCCTTTACGCGCGCCGCTCTTGACGATAACGCCGTATCTCTTCGGGTCAAGGTCCTGTTTGCCGGCCACTCTTTCAGGGGCTGTCAGTACATCAACGGAATACTCCAGTTCACCCAGTTCCGATGGGCTCACAGGGGGGAATCTCGGGTCCCGGGTGGCGGCGCTTATGGCATTCTGGATAATCTCGTGTGCAACATCTTCCGTGGCCGGCTGGAATGTACCGATGCACCCTCTGAGCTGGCCATGCTTTTTTATTGACACAAAGACCCCGGCCCTTTCAGTCATCTCGGGGACAGGGTCGCCCGGCGGTTTTATCACCCTGCCGTTGAGTACATACTGCTCAACCGCCTCTCTTGCCAGTTTTACCAGGGGATGCATTGTTTTTCTGGTTCAGTGTTCAAAAAAGGTTCATTTGACCTTACAGTTGCATAACACCATCGCCCTCATGCCGGAGAGCCCGGCGGAAAAGCTTTATGTGCGATTCCCTGAGGAAATATTCAGCACGCATATCAACCTCTTTTGCAATTTCACTCCCCGTTACTTCCTGCAACAGAGACCTATTTCCAATATCCCATCGCTTTATAAAGGTTTTACGACGGGCTCTCCAGCCGGTTTATGCAACGTTAAGGTTGATTCTATTTCTTTCTTGTCAATACATAGTCCGATATTGCGAGCAGGGCATTCTTCTCCATTGAGTCTTCAAATATCTCAAGCCCCTTTACGGCTTCATCAATAATCGTCCTGGCCCTTTGATAGCTCTTCTCAATGGATTTATGCCTGGCGAATAATTCCTGGATGTAACCGAGGTTCTCCTCTGTCATTTTCTCCGCAGCGATTATCTCCCTGATCCTGGCCGCTTCCCCGTCATCCGCATCCTGCAGCAAATAAATAAGCGGAAGGGTGATCTTGCCCTCCTCGAGGTCCTTGCCGAGATTCTTCCCGAACGCCTTTTCAGTAGCCATATAGTCAAGTATATCATCCGCTATCTGAAAAGCAAACCCGAATTTCAGCCCGAAAGATGCAAGCGCCTCCTCCTCTGCAGGCGAGGCATTGCCGAGCACTGCACCGCCCATGCAGGCCGCTGACATGAGAATGGCCGTCTTGCCCTGTATTATCTTCATATAGTCCTCTTCCGACATGTCGGGATTGCCTTTTTTGCTCAGTTGTATGAGTTCACCTTCACTCATCTTTGCCGTGGCGGTGCAGAGGGCGTCCATGACTTTCTGTCTCTTCAGCAGGTTGGCGAGCCTCAATGCATTTGCATAAAGAAAATCCCCCACGAGTATTACAACCTGGTTTCCCCAGAGCGAGTGCGCGGAGGGCCGGCCTCTCCTGAGGTCGGCGCCGTCAACCACGTCGTCATGAATCAGCGAGGCGGCATGGATAAACTCCACACTGCTGGCAAGGGTGCTGACACTGTCTCCCCGTGCGCCGAAAATCCTTGAACACAGGATGGCAAGCAGAGGCCGGATGCGCTTGCCCCCGGCTGAAAACGTATGGTTGCCCACAGCGGATATCGCCGGCGCCACTGTCCGGAGCGTTTCGTGTATCTTTTCTTCGGTTGATTCCAGGTCTTCCCTGTAGTATTCCCAGATTTCCTCGATAGTCATTTGTCTGCCTTACAGTGGCATAAAACCACCGCCCGTCCCTTTATGCCGCATTGAGCTTTATTCGCCTGGTTTCAGCATCACGGCATCCAGGTCCGCATCCTTTTCATTCAGCATGTGCAGGTCACCGGGCCTGAACACGCCCTTTTCTGTAATTATACCGGTTATATACCTGGCCGGTGTTACGTCAAAGGCGATGTTCCTCACCCTGACGCCCTCCGGCGCTATCCGGCATCCGAATACATGGGTCACCTCTTCCGGGCCCCTTTCCTCAATAGGAATCAGGTCACCGGAGGGTATGGAGAAGTCAATGCTGCTCAGGGGCGCTGCAACATAAAAGGGGACGCCGTTTTCCCTGCACAACACCGCAAGTGAATAGGTCCCTATCTTGTTTGCAACATCTCCGTTGGCGACCGTCCTGTCCGTTCCCACTATGGCAAGGTCTATCTCGCCCTTGCGCAGCAGCGCGCCTGCCGTGTTGTCAGTGATCAGCGTTACCGGGATGTTGTCCTGCATGAGTTCCCATGCGGTCAGCCGGCAGCCCTGAAGGACCGGCCTTGTCTCATCAGCGTAAACCTCTATCTTTTTGCCCTGTTCAACAGCGACCCTGATAGGCCCTGTTGCTGTGCCGTATCCGCCCGTGGCGAGCGACCCTGCATTGCAGTGTGTGATAACGGTGGCACCGTCCCTGATAAACTGCGCGCCCCACCTGCCTATCGCCCTGTTGATCTGAATATCTTCATCAAGCACCCTCTTTGCATCTTCCACGAGGAGTTCCTTTAATCTGTCCACAGGCTCCTGCCTTTTCCCGGACAGCAGCTTCTTTGCCCTCTCCACCGCCCACCGGATGTTAACGGCGGTCGGCCTTGTATCCAGGAGGGTCTGAAACACGGGCTCCAGGCCTTTCATGAATTCATCAAAATCATCCGCCCTGATCTCCTGTGCGCCTATGGCTATCCCCATTGCAGCGGCTATTCCTATGGCGGGCGCCCCGCGGATCCGGAGCTTCTTTATCCCCTCGGCCACCATGTGGTAGTCCGTGCAGTCGACATAGACGACTTCAAGCGGCAGCCTGGTCTGGTCGAGCATCCTTACCTTACCGTCGACAAGTTCGATTGTTTTAACCATTCTCTCTCCTTCTGTATCACCCTATGAAATTAATCAAGCCGGGATCAAATGAACTCAGGCAATATTATCATAAACAGCATGGCAGTTGCCAAGACCGTCAGTGTAATCACCGTTGCCCATGAAATATAATTATGAATCCTTGAATTAACAAATTCTCCCATGATCCTCTTATTATTAATAAGTGAAAGGGCAAAAACAAGCACAAAAGGAAGCAGTATGCCGTTCAGGACCGATGAAAGCACCATCAGGAGAACCAGGGGGGCGCCCGGAGCCAGGACAAGCAGGGCTGAAATGGCAATCAGGGCCGTATATATCCACATGAACTGCGGGGCCTGCCTGAAGGTCTTGCTTATCCCGGCCTCCCACCCCATGGCCTCGCATATGTAATAGGCTGTTGCAAGGGGCACTATGATGGCCCCCAGTATCGAGGCATTTGCAAGGCTTATGCCGAAAAAGACCGTTGCATACTGTCCTGCAAACGGCTTCAGGGCAAGGGCGGCCTCGCTGGCCTCATTGATCCTGATACCGTTCGGAAACAGGGTGGCTGCTGATGTAACGATTATAAAAAAGGCGATTATGTTGGTTATAAAGCATCCGGCGGTAACATCGAGTCTTGAATACCTGTAATCCCTTTTCTTGATCCCTTTTTCGGCGATGGATGACTGAAGGTAGAACTGCATCCAGGGTGTTATCGTCGTGCCTATGATGGCTATGCTCAGCATGATGAACTCCGGCTCCGGTTTGACAGTCGGGACAAATGTGCTGTAGAGCACCGCGCTCCACTCGGGCTTTGCCATGAAACCTGAAAAAATGTAGCCGATATAAAGCAGGCAGGCACCGAGCAGGACCCTTTCCACGACCCTGTAACTGCCCTTGATCACGAGTATCCAGATAAAAAACGCGCCGAGGGGCACCATGATATACTTGCTCAGGCCGAACAGTTCCATGCTCGCGGCCCAGCCTGCGAATTCCGCCACCGTGGTGCCGAAGTTTGCGACAAGCAGGATTATCATCATGAAAAAGGCCGCCTTCACCCCGTAATTTTCCCTGATAAGGTCCGCAAGCCCCTTGCCTGTCACGACCCCCATCCTCGCGGCCATTTCCTGTATGACGACAAGCGCGACGGTGGTTGGAACAAGGGTCCAGAGAAGAGCGTTTCCGTAGCGGGCCCCGGCAACGGAATATGTGGTGATGCCGGATGCGTCATTGTCAATGGACGCGGTGATTATACCGGGACCTATTATCGTTATAAACAGGATCAGCTTTTTCCACGTGGCCGAGAGACTGCGAAGGCTCATACACTCCTCCTCTTCTTTCTTGATGCGGTCGGGAGGAGTATGTCCATAATATCATCAATAGTCACTATGCCGAGAAGGTCCCCCTCGTTATCCACCACAGGGAGGGCCAGGAGATTGTATTTGGATATGAGCTCCGCAACCACCTGCTGGTCGGCATCAGGGGAGACCGTCTTGAGCTTGGTCTCCATAATCTCTGATAAGGTCATCCGGGGAGAGTGAAGCAGCATATCCTTTAAGGTTGTAACTCCTGCAAGCTTCTCGCCCTCGGTGATATATATGTAGTAAACGGTTTCGACCTCGTGGGCATCGAGTTTGAACCTCTCAAGGGCCTCCTGTATCGTCAGGTCCGGCGGATAGGATATAAACTGGTTTGTCATCAGCCCGCCGGCGCTATCCTCCTCGTGTGCAAGCAGTTCCTGGATATCTTCGGCCTCTTCCTTTTCAATGGACTCGAGTATCTCCTTGGCCTTGTCCGACTCAAGGTCTGCAAGCAGGTCCGCAGCCTCATCGGGGGGCATCCTTTCGACTATCTGGGGGGCGTAGTCTTTATCAAGGCTGTCTATGATGGACTTCTGTATATCCGGCTCGAGTTCGTGAAGGGTCTCCGCGGCTACGTTGGGGTCGAGTTTGTTGAAAAGGGCCGCCCCCTGATCAAGCGGCGCCTCACTTATAATATCCGCGATGTCGGAAGGATGCAGAGCGGAGATCATCTGGCGCGGAACAGTAAGCGAGATGGTTGAAAGCCTCGGTTCCAGCGGCTGGATATAGTTCCAGCTTATTATATTGTGAGGGAGGGTCTTTCCGAATATCCTGTACAGGTTTTCGCTTTTACGCTCTATGCCGAGGCGCCTCAGCAGGCCCCTTATCCCTATATCAACACCGCTTACACAGGCATAATCATCCTTGCCTTCCAGCTTCACATCATTGACCCTTACGATCTTGGCGCCGTTTGCATCCACAATCTGTTTGTCAAAGATATCGCGCCTGATGATCAGGTCTTCTTCAGAGTATTCATAATGACTTAATCTGCCGGCGTATATCTTGGAGGAAATAATGCGCTTGTTAAAGATGCCGACGTTTTCCCATTCAAGCAGGCAGAGGTCTTTTTTCTCCTCTATTATGATGGCCGATACCCGGGGCAGCGGCTCACCCTTTACCACGATGAAATCCTTTACCACGCCGAGTTCATCGCCCCTCGGGTCAAGGACGGGCTTTTTCAACAGCTCACTGACAAAGAGTTCCCCAAACAGGGGCATGGGCACCTCCGGCCTGAATATCAGGATTCTGCATTCTAACCTTGAAGTATACCCAAGGGGAGAAAGTTTCAGCAACCTTATCGCGGACAGGCCGGAATTGGCAGGCACGGCGCCGCGCGATTCAGGGGGAACCGTTCTTTGCTCTTTGCCCGGTGTTCCGCTGCCTGATCCTGCTGATTATGAGCTTCACTACGATGCCGTTGAATACACCTGTTATTACGCCGACGGAGAGGATCACCGGGCTGACCAGCAGGATCGCCTTGAGTTGCCTTACAAACAGAAAATACGCAAGAAAAAGCTGCATTACATTATGGGCTATGGCGCCGCAGACGCTCGCCGTCACCGGCCCGGCAAGTCCCCTGAACAGGGCTGTAACCGCCCACATGACGAATGTGCTAACCACTCCGGCCCCGAGGCTCATGATAAAGGCG
>WFVK01000027.1 GCA_015491705.1 Nitrospirota bacterium
ATATCCTTTATCATACTTAATGCTTCCGCAACTTCTGTCCGATCCTCAGGCCTTCAGTTTAACAAAAACGAGTTTACCCACCCTCCCGCTTCGTGGTCTTCCGCCTGTCATATTGGAGTGATGATCGTAGTCATAGTCCATACTATCATAATCAGAGGGGTTTAAAGCAAGGGCCCTGTCAATATCACCACGGCAGACGAACGTCAGCGCATTCATGAAAATTTCCCCGAGATTATGTCCTGTACGGTCCAGCACATAAACCGAGCCGCATGTACATATACCGCCGGTTATCTCCAGTGACCTGAAATCGATGTCAACAGGCCTCCGCAGGAAATTATCACAAAACGGACACTGTAACGGTCGTGCTCTCATAGATTAACGCTCCACTTCTTTTACGGGCTTTTGTCTATTGTATTCCAGCGCGCACCTCACCACCCCCGCAGCCCACTCCGGCGTGCCCACGGCGTGAAGATGGGTATAAGCGGCGAACACATTTTTATAACACATACCGTCTCTATTATCAACAATCCCCTTACCTCTTCTCATTTTAAACGCCATATAAACTCCGTCTTCATCTATCTCCAGGACCTTTGAGTAGTGAAATTCATGGCCCTTGAAGAGTTTCCTGCGCTGGAAATACGGATTTTCCCTTTCTACCTCGACTATTGTGTAGCCGTGGGCGAGCGGCCTTTTCTGCAGGCCGAAGGTAACGGGGAGGGCACCTACCATCGGATACGTTCTGCCATCCAGAACAAGGCGCTGGCCCAGATACATCAGCCCGCCGCACTCGGCATACACGGGAAAGCCCTCCTGAATGGCATTGTAAAGGGAGTCCCTGAAACCGGCATTATCCGCCAGGGCTATTGCATGCGTTTCAGGAAAGCCTCCGCCGATATAAAGGGCATCCAGGTCCGGGAGCCTGTCTTCATTCAGGGGGCTGACCTCGACTATGCTTGCACCCAGCCTCTGGATCTCTTCAAAATTCTCCTGGTAGTAAAACTGGAAGGCGGAGTCCCTGATAACACCGATCCGGGGCCCCGGACCCGGGGCCCGTGAGGCGTCACGGGCAGCAGCGGTCCGCCGGCCGGCACCTGCCTTCAGAGTGCCTGCTGATGCGGCAATCTCTAAGATTGCATCCGTGTCAAGATATTGTGAACCTGTTTCCGCGAGGATATCCATTGATTCCTCGATATTGCCATGTTCCTGAAACGGGATCAGTCCCATATGCCTTTCGGGAATGGGGTTCTTTCTCAGTCTCGGTATGGCGCCCAGCACCGGCAGGCCGCATCTTTCATTTACGGCCCTGCGTATAACCGACTCCTGCCTGCGCGTGGCAACACGGTTAAGGACCACACCTTTGACGGCCACGCCCGGGTCCATTCTCTGGCATCCCAGTATCATGGCTGCAACAGTATTGGTTGCCTTGGTGCAATCCACGGTTATTATCACCGGCGCCCTTAGAAGCTTGGCCAGCTCGGCTGTGCTGTATGTCCCCTGATGGTCAACTCCGTCATAAAGGCCCCTGTTGCCCTCGATCATTGCCATAAATCCGCCTCGCCCCCTCTGCGCGGGTGAAGAAAGGGAGGCTGTGCGCGATATAAAAGAATAAAGCGCCTCTTCAGGAGACATTATAAAGAGGTCCAGGTTATAACAAGGGGCCCCGGATGCCCGGGCCAGCCAGCCAGCGTCTATGTAGTCAGGGCCTTTTTTGAATGTGATTATTTCAACGCCTCTCCGTTTCAGAAAGGCGACAAGCGACAGGGAGAGAATAGTCTTGCCGCCCCCTCCGCGCAGGCCGGAGACAACTATTCTCGGAATTGACGTGTTTAACATATGAAGTGGAAATCAGGGACTGTGCAAAAATAAGAAACGCATTAGCAACAGGGACCAGCCGCCCGTGTAACTTCACCGGCCCCCTGATCCCTGTTGTTAATTCTCTTCAGACTCTGAGTCTATATTAACCCTTTTTCCTTGAGGTACTCTTCGCTGGGAATCTCTACCGAACTGGCGCCGCCGCCATAAGAATACATGAGCTTCCCGACATCAATCATGGCCCTGAGGGCCTTTTTAACCGTATCCTTTTCCTCTCCGGTGTCAGCACTGATCTTTTTGATTATATCCTTTTCCTTCAGCTTCTTTTTGCCCTTCATCTGCTGCATATATTCAAATATCTTACCCTGGATTTCTTCCTGTTCCATATTCTCACCTCATTTTGTAATTTTGGTTAGCGGTAATAGGCTAACTTTTCAGATATATTTTGTCAAGTCCTGTATGAGATAAAGAGAAAGAGGGCAGGCAGTTCCCCGCATATGGGGAATTGCCTGCCGTTTTCATCCCGATTTTAGAATTTAAATGCTGCTGAGGTCCTCAGGGTGTCCCTCATGAACGTGAAGTCGTCGATGTGCTGGAAGGTGAACTCAATGCCGGTAAGCTTGAAGAACTCTTCCCATCCGACTCTTTCCACCCATTCTCCGACTCTTTCGTGCTTCCTGGCGTTTGCCGCGTATACGTTCAGGATGTTCTTGATTGCATCCACGACCTTGGGCCATCTCGGCGGATCATTGTAGAAAAACGGGATAGCAAGTTTTGAGAATTTCGGGCTTGTTCTCAGGCTTCCGATCTTTCCGCCTACCACAATCGCTACACCGTCTTCTTCAGGGTTGTGAATCTGTATGGGGGGACAGACGGTAAAGCAGTTTCCGCAGTACATGCATTTTTCTTCGTTGATGGTTATTGATTTGGTCTTGGGATTCGGTCTGATTGCAGAGGTCGGACAGGATGCGACCGTCGTCGGAATTTCACACATCTTTGCAACGTTCTCGTCATCAACCACGGGCACCTTCCTGTGCACCGCCACAACGGCTATATCAGAGCAGTGGACAGCGCCGCACATGTTGACACAGCAGGCGACCGCAAGTCTCACCTTGTTGGGAAGTTCCTTTTCCGTAAAGTATTCATACAGCTCATCCATTATCGCCTTGACTATGCCTGATGCGTCCGTACATGCGCTGTGGCAGTGTACCCAGCCCTGCGTGTGGATGATATTGCTCACCCTCGGTCCGATTCCCCCGACCGAATACTTCTTTTCCTTGAGTTCCGCAACAAGCGGGTCAACCTTGCTCTTGTCGGAGACGAGAAATTCCACATTGTTCCTCGTGGTAAAGCGGAGGTATCCATCGCAGTATTTCTCCGCAAGGTCGCATATCTCGCGGATGCTGGAGGTGCTCAGCAGCCTCGGCGATCCCACCCTGACAGTGTAGATTTCGTCTCCGCTTTCCGCAACGTGGACCATTGTCCCGGGGCTTAAGACCTCATGATATTTCCATTTCCCGTAATTGTTCTTTATCACGGGCGGCAAGAACTGTTCATAATGTGGCGGTCCAATATCTGTTTTTCTCTCCGGTAATGACATTGATAATTCCTCCTTTATCTTTAATTTCCTTCTTGATTATTTCTTGAAATCACTCTCGGACCAGAAGAAGAACGGGTCTTTTCTCGGCTCCTTGACCTGCTGAGGCTGGGGCGGAACACCGATGGCCTCGAGGAATGGTCTCATGCCCTTGGCTTCAATCAGCTCACCTATTCTCTCCCTGGGTTTGGCATTGTCATCCCACCACTCTATTATCTTCTCGGTGAGATCCTTCAGTTCATCGTAAGGCGGTTTGCACTCTATAAACGGAACAATGACCCATGACAGCAATGAACCCACCACGATAGGCGCCTTACTTCCGACAAGGATGCTTGCTCCCTTTACCTTGCCGGGCTTTAAGGCCTTGGTCATCTTTGATATGCAATGCATGCACCTCGTGCACTGTGCATCGTCGATCTTGATCTCTCCGTTGTCATAGCTTATGCAGCCTGTAGGACACATATCAACGATTTCCGCCTTTATATCCATACCGCCGTCAGCATATTTCTTTACCTCTGCCTGGTCGATCTGGATATTGTCCTTCCATGTTCCTATAATCGACAGGTCCGCGCGGGCTATTGCGGCGACACAGTCACAGGCGCAACCGGACACCTTTATCTTGAACTTGTACGGAAACGCCGGCCTGTGAAGCTCATCCTGGAAATGCTGTGTCATGGTATTGCAGATATCCATGGTGTCAATATTCGCCCATTCACAGCGTGCCATGCCCACGCAGCAGCTTGGTGTCCTCATTGCCGAGCCGGAGCCGCCGAGGTCCCAGCCGCGTGAAGAGTATTCGGCAAAAAGAGGTTCGAGATTTTCAGTGGTTGTGCCGAGAAGCACAAGGTCCCCTGTAGAACCATGCAGATTTGTAAGACCGCTTCCGTACTTGTCCCATATGTCACACACCATCCTCAGTGCCTCTGCGGTGTAAAAGAAACCACTCGGCTGATTAAGTCTTACCGTGTGGAAATGTGCAATGCCGGGGAACTCATCCGGCAGTGAAGAATATCTTCCGATAACTCCGCCGCCGTAACCGAGAACTCCGACGATACCGCCGTGTTTCCAGTATCCCTGCCTGGTGTTATATGATTTTTCAAGCTGGCCCAGCTCATCATCAGCCATCTGGGGCATGGAACTGCTCTGCGCAGCCTTCTTGATTTCGCTGACGAAACTCGGCCACGGTCCTTTTTCAAGCTCATCCAACAATGGTGTTTTGTACTTTCCGCTCATTATGCTCCTCCTTTTCTTTTTATCCCTACGCAGGTCTACCAAGGGAATATTTTTACAAATTTATAAATAAAGGTCCGCTTCCTAAAAACTCAGGGCTTCCTCTTGAATTTCAAGGATTGCATGGAAAAATCGGTTTTTCATAGTAGTACAT